>JAYTEN010000274.1:0-10346 GCA_043735145.1 Gemmatimonadota bacterium
TACGAGAAGACCCTCATCACCAGGGCGCTGTCGGCGGCCGGCGGCAATGTGGCCGAGGCGGCGCGATCGCTCGCGACGGACCGGGCCAATCTCTATAGAAGGATGAAGCGGCTGGGAATCGGCGAAAAACCGTAGAAGCGTTGAAGCGTCAAAGCGGAACTATCAGTGTCGAAAGGACACGAAAGGGCCTCGCGAATGGACAACCGGTCATCTGGGCTGCCGCGCGAAAGTGTTTGACGAGTATATGTTTAGGCATGTTCCCGGCATCGGCACGGCTCATGCTTCAGGGAGGTTGTCCATTCCGGAGCTAGCCATGCGTCAACGGTCCATCGCCGCCCTCGCGGCCTCTCTCCTCCTCCTCGCCGCGGCGTCCGCCGCCGCCCAGGACCGGGGGTACACGATCCGCGTGTCGCCGCAGCAGGGAGCCGATCCCCGCCAGCTGCCGCGCGATGTCGCCGACGAGGTCATCCGCTTCTTCAACGCCCCCGGCACGCTCCACTTTTCGGGGATTACCCGCATTCCGGCCGCGCGCGGCATCGACGGCGACGTCGCGGTCCTGGGCGGCCCCGTGACGGTGGCGGGCCGGATCAGCGGCTCGCTCCACGTCATCAACGGCGACCTGATCCTGGAGCCCGGCGCGGTCATCGGCGGCGACATTCTGGTCGTCGGCGGCAACGTCGAGGGCGCGTTGCGGGCCTCGATCGCCGGCGAAACGCGCAGCTACCGGGACGTCCTGCGGTATCGCCGCACCGGCGACGACCTCGTCTACGCGCCGCAGCGCGATTCGTGGCGGCGGATGCATCGCGCGCGCGCCGACGAGAGCGTCAGCAGCTTCGTCCTCTCGCTGGGCGGCACCTACAACCGGGTCGAGGGCGCGCCAATCGTCTTCGGCCCGCGGCTCAACCTGCGCCTGAACCAGGGTTCGCGCTTCGTCGGTGACGCCCGCCTGGTGCTGCGCACCGGCGAAAATTTCTCCCTCGACAAGGGGCGCTTCGGCTACCAGGCCTCGGGCGAAGTCCGGATCGGCTCGCGCCTGGCCAACGTCGGCATCGGCGCCACGGCCTTCGACCGGATGGCCTCGGTCGAGCCCTGGCCGCTGCGCGACTTCGAGTCCGGCTGGGCGGCCTTTCTCCTGCATAACGACTACCGCGACTGGTACCGGCAGCAGGGCTGGAGCCTCTACGCCGCCCTGCGCCCCTCCCCGCAGCTGACCGTCGGGCTCGAAGCCCGCGACGAAATGAACGAATCCCGCGCGTCGAATGACCCCTGGACGTTGTTCAAGCGCTCGGACCGCTGGCGGTCCAACCCGGCGATCACCGACGGCAACTACCGCTCCCTCGCCGCGACGGTGCGCGTCGATACCCGCAACGAGCGCACCCGTCCCTCATCGGGCATCTATTTCAACGCGCTCTTCGAGGCCGGACAGGGGCGCAACATCACCGGCCCCCTCGGTCCCGACATCGCGTGCGTCGCGGCCCCCTGCGTGGCGCCGGCGCTCGCCGACGGCAAGCTCACCTACCAGCGCGCCTGGCTCGATGCCCGGACCTACCTGCGGATCACGCCCGCGGGCCGGCTCAACCTGCGCCTCGCCGGCGGCGGCAAGGTGGGCGGCGAGGCGCTGCCTAACCAGATGCGCACCTCGCTCGGCTTCCCCGATCCGCTCCCCGGCTACCGGTTCCGGCAGCTCTCCTGCGGCGGCGATGCGCAGGCCGGCCACCCGGCGCTGTGCGACCGATCCATCGTCGCCCAGGCCGAGCTGCGCACCCACCTGGGCTTCGACTTCGGGCCCGACTGGGCCAACGACTGGGGCGACGCCAGCGCCGACGAGGCCTGGCAGCCGCTGCACGTGAGCGGACCCGACATCGTCGTCTTCGCCGACGCGGGGTTCGCCTGGTCAGTAGGCAATGGCGCCGGCCAGATCGCCTCCGGCAACTTCCCCGCGCTGCGCAACTGGCTGCCCGACGTGGGCGTCGGCCTCGACCTCGGCCCCCTCGGCTTCTACCTCGCCAAGTCGGTCGGCATCCAGGCCCGCAAGGACCTTACGTTCACCGTGCGCCTGGGGCGGCGCTTCTAGCGGGTGGGGCGAGGCGCGGGCCCGCTCCTCGCCGCGCTCATCCTCGCTGCCGGCGCCGCGCGGGCGCAGGAAAGCGGGGAGCGGCCCCGGGCGTCGCCGGGCCTCACCATCGAGTTGCGCCGCGATTCCACCGGCGCCCTCCAGGCGCCGGTGATCCGCGCGTCGAGCCTGATGGGCGACGGATCGTTCGAGGGTTCGCTCCGCAACGGCTTTCCCGTCCGCTTCAGTTTTCGGCTCGCGCTCTGGCGTGACGCCTCCCTCTTCGACCGGCTGGTTCGCGAAACGACCTGGGATGCCGTCGTCATTCTCGATCCCGTCACCAACACCTACCAGCTGGTGCGCACGCCGGAAACGCGAGTGGACAACTTCGCCGACCTGCGCACGCTCGATTCGGCGCTCGCCACGCCATTCACGGTCGAGATGCTCCCCCCCGCCCGCTCGAGCCGCTACTACTACGTCGTCAACCTCGACGCCGAATCGCTGCCGCTTTCCGAGCTGGACGAGATCGAGCGCTGGCTGCGGGGCGACCTGGGCCGCGCCATCACGCAGCGCGGCGACGTCAGCAACGCCTTCAGCCGGGGCGCGCGGCTGGTGATGATCCGCCTGTCCGGCCTCCCCCACCGCTCGCTGCAGTCGCGCACGCGGAAGTTCCAGCCGTGAACAATTGTGGCGCTGGTCGGCTGCCGGATACATTCCTGCCTATGCGATTGATGCGATCCCTTATCGCCGCCGTGCCCGCCATCCTGCTCGCCGTCCCGGCGCGGGCCCAGTCACTGGACTCGCTGCGGGCCGCGGTCCAGGCGCGCATCGCGGCGTCGGGCGCCACCGTGGGCTTCTATTTCAAGGATCTCAACGGCAACGATTCGCTGACCCTCGGCGCCGACACCCGCTTCCACGCCGCGAGCACGATGAAGGTTCCGGTGATGATCCAGGTGTTCCGGGACATCGATGCGCGCCGCCTGACTCTTCACGATCGCGTGACGGTGCGCAACGAGTTCCGGTCGCTCGCGGACAGTTCGACCTACCAGCTCTCCCTGGCCGACGATAGCGACTCGTCACTCTACCAGCAGGTCGGCAAGCCGGTGGAGCTGGAAGACCTGGTGGAGCTGATGATCACGCGCTCGAGCAATCTCGCGACGAACAACATCATCGGCATGGTCGGCGCGGCGCGGGTGCAGGCCACGATGCGCGATCTGGGCGCCGATTCCGTCCGGGTGCTCCGCGGCGTTGAGGATGGGCCGGCATATCGCGCGGGCATGAACAACACCACCACCGCGCGCGGGCTCGGCGTCGTGATGGCCGCCATCGCCGGCGGGAACGCCGCGAGCGCACAGTCCTGCGGCCAGATGCTGGAGATCCTCCAGCGCCAGCGCTTCAATGACGGTATTCCCGCGGGCCTGCCGCGCCATACCCGGGTCGCGCACAAGACCGGCTGGCTGACCGGCGTGCACCACGACGCCGCCGTGGTGTACTTCCACGACCGCCCCCGCTACGTGCTCGTCATCCTGACCCAGGGACTCAACGACGAGACCGCTTCGGCGAAGCTGATGGCCGACCTCGCGACGCTGGTGCATGCGCACGCCGTTCCCGAATCGGCGCCACGGCAGTCGTATCGGCCGCGGCAGCCGGCGTAACCGAAACCGTCAAAGCGTCGAAACGTCGAAACGTCGAAACGTCAAAGCGCAACTGTCTGGAACAACAAAGGCGCCGCGAATCTTGCGGCGCCTTTATCCATTGACGTTTCGACGTTTCGACGCTTTGACGTCTTATCTCGCCGACAACTCAGCCAGGACCTGCTGCCCATAGAAGAGCCGAATGTACTTCGACTGGATCGGCGTGAGGCGGCGTACCGCCCACGCCAGGTGCACGAAGTGCGGCTCCAGGGGCGCGTGCAGCGGATGCATCGACACCTCGTCGGCGAGGTGGTTGCCCTTTTTCGCGTTGCAGGAGCTGCAGGCGGTGACGACGTTGGTCCAGCCATTGGTGCCGCCGCGCGAGATCGGGATCAGGTGGTCGCGCGTCAGGCATTCCCGCTCGCGCAGCACCGCCTGGTGACGGCCGCAGTACTGGCAGGTGTACTGGTCGCGGGCGAACAGGAACGTGTTCGTGACCTGGCGGCGGAAGCGACGCGGCACGTGAATGAACTTGACCAGCCGGATGACGATCGGCCGCGGCAGCGTAAGCCGCTCCGAGCGCACGACGCGGCCGTCTTCGGCTTCGACGACCTCGGCCTTGCCGTCGATGACAAGACGCAGCGCCCGCCTCACGGGAACCATCGTGAGCGGTTCGAACGACGCATTCAGTGCCAGGCAGCGCACCGCGCTCATCCAGTCCTCCGTCAGACGCTCTGCGGTTACAAAAAGCCCGCTCCGCCGGCGACATCAGCGGGACGGGCGCACGGGCCAAGCAGGCCCCCCGGTCTAGTTATCCTAGTCGCTATGCGGGTTTCCGGCAAGGCACGACGCGCCGGCCGGCGCGGGCGCTGGCGCCGGAATGGTGAGCGGCCTCACATTGGAATCCTGAGCGCGCTGTTCCACGTCGTGCGGGCATACCCCGGCGCATGGGAGCTCTCTTCATGATCGACCTCGTCGCCCTCGCCATTCTCGGCCTCGCCGCCTGGCACGGCTGGCGCCGGGGCACGTTGCTGATGGGCCTGTCGGTGGCATCGCTGGGCGCGGGCTATGTCGGCGCGGCGGTGCTCTACTCGAGCCCGGCATCGCCGACAGCGTGGGCGGCGGGACCATCGGCGGTTCAACCAGCTTGCCGGAAGGATACTGGACCGGCTCCGGACCGGGGGAACCGCCTTCTAGACGATCGGCCAGGAGGGCCAGCGGGCCTCGCGGGCGCGGCGGTCTCGGCCCTCCACCACCCGGAGCACCAGCAGCACCACCGCGCACAACAGCAGCAGGTGGATCATCCCGCTTACACTGCGCGGCGACGACACCCCAACCAGCCACAACGACGCCATCAACATCGCTATCACGACCATGCGCACTCCGGGGAACAGGGCCTAACGCCTCCTCTTCGTGATCCCAGTTACGCAGGAAGTGTGCTCGGGTGATCGTGCTCAGGGGTGGGGTGGAAGGCACAATGTTTGGGCAGTCGCCAAGTCGCCAAGTCGCCGCGACAATACAAAACCCCGCGCCCTGGAAAGAGACGCGGGGTCGAGGCCAAGGGACTGGCAACTTGGCGACTAGGCGACTAGGCGACTAGGCGACTAGGCGACTGTAGTTACTTGCCGTATCCCCGGTCCCAGGTTCGCAGCAGAAACAGGAACGCCAGAGTAAGGGCCAGCAGACCCAGTTCGATCATGATCGGTTCCTCCCGGCCTCGGGTTGCGGGTGCGACTTCAGCACGCCCCCGTGAGCCCCTAGCATGTGCAGGAACCATGCGCCGATGGCGTGCAGAACGGTTCAGGTTGGCGCACAAGGAAGGGGCATACCGTTCCATATTGGGACGTTAAATGAAGGTTTTTTCGGCCTCGGACAGCTGTTCGAGCACCCTTTGGCGGCTCGTCCCACCCATGGAACGGCGACGCTCCACGGCAGCCTCCGCATCCCCCAGATTGGCCAACACCTGCGGCATCCGCGCATCGATTGCAGCCACGTCGGCCGGGCTGACCCGGTCGATCGTCACGCCCAGGTCCTCCGCCCTGCGGACCAGCGTGCCCACCAGCTCGTGCGACTGGCGGAAGGGGATGCCCGCCTGCACCAGCAGGTCGGCGAGATCGGTCGCGAGCGTCGCGGGATCGAGTGCCGCGCGCATCCCGTCGGGAAGCAACCGCAGGCGCTCCACCACGCCGGCCATGAGCATCGCGGCGTCCTCCGCGGTGTCGAGCACGGCGAAGAGCGCCGCGTTGTTTTCCTGGAGATCCTTCTGGTATCCGGTCGGCATCGCCTTCATCGCGCCCAGCATGCCGACGAGCCGGCCGGCCATCTGCGGCGCCGCGCCGCGCACCAGCTCCAGCGCGTCGGGATTCCGCTTCTGCGGCATCAGCGAGCTGCCGGTCGTGAACGGCTCGGCGACGACGACAAACCCGAACTCCGGCGTCGAGAAGAGGATGAGGTCCTCGGCCAGCCGCGACAGGTGCATGCCGGCGAGCGACGCCGCGAACACCGACTCGATCGCGAAGTCGCGGTCGCCGACGGCATCCATCGAGTTGGGGGCCACGGCGTCGAAGCCCAGCCGCACGGCGAGCGCGGTGCGGTCCACCGGAAACCCGGAGCCGGCGATCGCCCCGCTGCCTAACGGTAGAAACGAGGTCCGGCGGCGGGCGTCGGCGATGCGGCCGCGGTCGCGCGCCACGGCCCAGAGGTGGGCCAGCGCCCAGTGCCCCGCCCGCACCGGCTGCGCGCGCTGGGTGTGGGTGTAGCTCGGCATCAGCACGTCGATACCGGCGCGCGCCTGGCCCAGCAGCGCGCGGCCGAGGAGCCGCAGCGCCACGTCAAGCCGGTCGAGCGCGCCCAGGGTCCACAGGCGCAGGTCGGTCGCGACCTGGTCGTTGCGGGATCGGCCGGTGTGCAGCTTGCCGGCCACGGCCCCGGCGACTTCGCCCAGGAGGCGCTCCGAGAGGGTGTGGATGTCCTCATCCGTCGCGGTGTCGGCGGCGCCGGCGGCAAGCTTGGCCTCGACCGCGTCCAGCCCGGCGAGCAGCGCATCGCGCTCGGCGGCAGTGAGCACCTCCACATCGAAGATCGCGTGCACCCAGGCGCGATTGGTCGCGAGGTCTTCACGCCAGAGCCGCTTGTCCACCGGGAGCGAGCGGTTGAGCCGGTCGAGCCGTGGATCCATGGGCTCCTTGAACCGGCCGCCCCACATGCCATGCTGCTGCTCAGACACCGGAAGCCGCCAGGTTGGGTTTCGCGAGGGAGGTGATGGAGCGGGCCTGCCACCCCAGGAGGTTGGCGAGACGCCGCGAATCCAGCGACGTATCGCGCGGCCGGTCTTCGGGTCGCGCCGCCTCGTGAATAAGGCGCTCGTCGAACCGGAAGATGCGGCAAACCAGCCGCCCCAGCTCGATCCGCGAGAGCCGCTCGGGACCGCCGAGGTGGAAGGTGCCGGACACCTCACCCGAGACCAGGTCCCAGCAGGCCCGCGCCACGTCGTCCACGAAGACGGGGCTGCGCCATTCGTCGGTGTAGAGATTGACCGGTTGCCCCCGCATCAGCGAGCCGCATTCGTACACCGGTTGCATCATGATCCCGCTCTCGCCGACGAACAGCGAGGGTCGCAGGATCACCGCGCCCGGCGCGGCATCCCGCACCGCCGCCTCGGCCTCGATCTTCATCCGCCCGTAGGGCATGATCGGTGTCGCGGGCACCAGCTCGCTGCAGTTGCCGGTGCGTCCGTCGAAGACCAGGTCGGTCGAGGTGAGCAGAAAGCGCGCGCCGAGGGAGGCGGCGGCCTTCGCCGCGGCGCGCGCCCCGTCGACGGTGATGGCGCGGTCCGCGCTGCTGTAGGCCACGTACAACACCGCCCCCGGCCGTTCCCGCTCGATGAGCGTGTGAACAGCCGAGGGCGATGCGACATCGACGCGCAGGTCGCGCCAGTTGCCGGGGCGCACGGGCCGGCGGTTGCCGGTGCCCGCAAGCTCGACGCCTCCGGGCGCGAGCGACAGGAGCCGCGAGCCGAGAAAGCCGGACGCGCCGATGACCAGCGCGCGCGCCGGCCGCGGACTCAGTCGGCCGCTTCCACGAGCCGCGCGTCGAGACGGCGCTCGCGCTCGTTAGCGGTCCGTACCGCGAGGCCGTACAGCTTGATGAAGCCTTCGGCGTCCTTCTGCTTGTAGACTGAGTCGGCCCCGAAGGTCGCAAGGCCCTCGTGGTATAGCGAATTCGGCGACTCGCGTCCCTGCACCAGCATGCCGCCCTTGTACAGCTTCATGCGGACGCTGCCGGTGACGTGACGCTGGATGCTGTTCACGGCGGCGTCGAGCGCCTCGCGCTCGGGCGTCCACCAGCGGCCGTCGTAGACCAGGTCGGCATAGCGCTTGGCCAGGTCGTCGGCCATCGAGATGCTGCGGCGGTCGAGCACCAGCTGCTCCAACTCGTGGTGCGCCGAAAAGAGGACGGTGCCGCCGGGCGTCTCGTAGACGCCGCGGCTCTTCATGCCGACGAGGCGGTCCTCCACGATGTCGGCGCGGCCGACACCGTGCTCGCCCGCGAGGGCGTTCAGCGTCTCGAGGAGCGTGACGGGATCCATCGGCTCGCCGTCGATCGACACCGGCTCGCCCTGCTCGAAGCCGATGGTCACGATGGCGGGCCGCGCCGGGGCGTCCACCGGATCCCGCGTCAGCATGAACATGTCGGCGGGCGCTTCCTGCCACGGGTCTTCCAGCGCGCCACCCTCGTGCGAGATGTGCCAGAGGTTGCGGTCGCGGCTGTAGAGCTTCTTCGCGGTGGCGGTGGTCGGGACGTTCTTTTCCTTCAGGTACGCGATGAGATCCTCGCGGCCCTTGAACTCCCAGCGGTCGTCACGCCACGGCGCGACGATCTTCAGGTCGGGCGCGAAGGCGGCGTAGGTCAGCTCGAAGCGGACCTGGTCGTTGCCCTTGCCGGTGCAGCCGTGCGCCAGCGCGCTCGCGCCCACGCGGCGCGCCGCGGCGACCTGCCGCTCGGCGATCAGCGGGCGCGCCATCGACGTGCCCAGGAGGTAGGTGCGCGCGTAGATCGCGCCGGCCTTCAGCGTCGGCCAGATGAACTCGCGGACGAACCGCTCGCGCACGTCTTCCACGACGCACGCCTCGGCGCCCGAGCGCAGGGCCTTCTGCTCGATGCCCTTCAACTCGTCGGCGCCCTGCCCGACATCGACCGCACAGCACACCACCGACGCGCTGTAGTGCTCCCGCAGCCACGGCACGATCGCCGAGGTGTCGAGCCCGCCGGAATACGCCAGAACGATTTTCTCGGACATGTCGGTCGCCTCGCTGATTGTTTATGCAACGCAACGCATAAACATACATCAGCCGGGGTCATGATTCAAGGGAACGGGCACGGAAAAACGGCGACCCGCGGGGCCGCCGTTTCGCGTCGTTCTAGGCCCCGGCGACGGGATCTGGCGGCATGTGCTCGGCGAGCAGCTTCTTGAGCGTCTCGGGATCGACGGGCTTGATCAGGTGGTGATTGATTCCGGCGGCCTTGCTCTGCTGGCGGTCCGCTTCCTGGCCCCAGCCGGTCACGGCGATGATGAGCACCTGGCGGCCCCAGGGCTGGTCACGCAACCGCCGCGCGACATCGTAGCCGTGCAGCCTGGGAAGCCCGATGTCCAGTAGCACCACATCGGGCCGGAACTTGCCCGCGACGTCGAGCGCCGCCAGTGCGTCATACGCGACCCGGGTCGTCTGGCCCCAGGCCGAGAGCATGACGTTCAGCGCTTCCGCGGCGTCCCGGTTGTCGTCGACAATCAGGACGCGCAGGGTCTGCTCGAGGGTGATGGTCTCTCCGTGCACGTCTGGATGGGCTGTGTCGGCCTGATCGTGTAGTAAGGGCAAGGTTACCTCGATTTCGGTTCCTTTACCAGACCCCTCGCTGCGGGCCGTGACGTTGCCGCCGTGCATTTCCACCAGCCGCCGTACCAGTGTCAGGCCGATGCCGAGGCCGCCGTGCCCGCGGCCGGGTGACGGATCGGCTTGCATGAACAGCTCGAAGACCCGGCCGAGCACCTCGGGCTCCATGCCGGCGCCGTTGTCGGTGACACGCAGCCGCAGCGTGGACCCCTGCACCTCCGCCGCCAGGCGGATGGTGCCGTGCTCCTCGGTGTACTTGGCCGCGTTGTCGAGCAGGTTCGCGATGACCTGCGAGAGGCGCACCGGATCGGCGTCGAACTCCACCGGATCGTCAGGCAGCTGCACCTCGAGGGTGTGCTCCTTGTACGTGATCGCGGGGCGCGCCGTCTCCACCGCGGCGGCGATCACCCAGTGCAGCTCGATGCGCTCCTTGCGCAGCATCAGCATGTTGCGCGTGATGCGGCTGACGTCGAGCAGGTCGTCGATGAGCCGCGTCATCTGGCGCAGCTGCCGGTCGAAAATGCCCTGCGGCATCTCGAGTCCCATGCCCGGCGGCGCCTTGATGCGGTAGACCTCGGACGCGGTGCGCAGCGCGGCCAGCGGATTGCGCAGCTCGTGGGCCAGCGCCGCGAGGAATTCGTCCTTGCGGCGGTCGGCATCGCGCAGCGACGCGGTCCGGTCTCCCACCCGCGCCTCGAGATCCTGGTTGACGAGGCGCAGCGCTTCTTCCGCTTCCTGCCGCACCGCGACCTCGCGCTGGAGCGCCTC
>JAYTEN010000275.1:0-5908 GCA_043735145.1 Gemmatimonadota bacterium
CGGGCGAGCTGCTCCAGCGATTCGCGCAGGCACCAGCGGCCGATGGGCACCATCAGCCCGGTCTCGTCGGCGACCTCGAGAAATTCTCCCGGCGCGATCAGGCCGCGCGTGGGGTGCTGCCAGCGCAGCAGCGCCTCGAAGCCCAGGAGCCGCCGCGTTCCCAGCGCGATGATGGGCTGGTAGGCGATGCGGAATTCCTTGCGCTCGACCGCGCGCCGCAGGTCGGTCTCGAGCTGGAGATGCGCCATCGCGCGGGCGTGCATCTCGATGTCGAAGATCGCGTACCGTCCCCGCCCCGCCGCCTTGGCGCGGTAGAGCGCGAGGTCGGCGTCGCGCAGCACGTCCTCGGGCCGCTCGTAGCCGCTGGTGCTGAGGGCGATGCCGATGGAGACCGACGCGAACACTTCGCGCTCGCCCAGCCGCAGCGACGCGCGCAGTCCCGCCTCGATGCGCTCGGCGACGCGGGTCGCGTCCTCGATGGTGTCCATGCCGTCGAGCAGCACGGTGAACTCGTCGCCGCCCAGGCGCGCCACCAGGTCCGAGGGCCGCAGCCAGCCCTTGAGGGTGCGCGCGAAGACGGCGAGCAGTTCGTCGCCCGCGGCGTGGCCGAGCGAATCGTTGATGACCTTGAAGCGGTCGAGATCGAGGAACAGGACCGCGAACAGGTGCGAGGGCCGCCGCCGCACTCGCGACAGCGTGACCGTCAGCTCCTCGATAAAGCGCGTCCGGTTAGGCAGGCCGGTCAGCACGTCGTGCAGCGAGTCGTGGGCCGTCTGCGCTTCGGCGATCTTGCGGTCGCTGATGTCGCGCGCGATGCGCAGGATGCCGAGGGCGAAGCCGCGGCGGTCGCGGTACACACCCTTGGTGACGAGGTGCGTGCGCGGACCGCGCGGGCCCGCGACGATTTCCTCGTACGTCACCGTCTCGCCGGTCTCGAGGACGCGGACGTCCTTCTCCGAGAGCGCGAGAGAGTACTCCGCCGGGAACAGCTCGGCCATGGACTTGCCGATGATCTCGGATGCGGGGCGGCCGATGGCCGCCGCCGCGGCGCTGTTGACCATGATGTGGCGCCCGCCGAGGTCGCGCACCGAAAGCAGGTCGGGCGTGCCCTCGATGATGGCGTTCAGCGTGGCGTGACTCTCCTCGAGCGCGTGCAGCGCGCGGGCGCCCTCCTCGAGCTCGCGGTGGCGGCGGCGGGACGCGCGCCAGAATCCCCATCCCGCGAGCAGCAGGCCCGTGGCGCCGAGGACGAAGGTGAACGATTCGCCCCAGAACCGCGGCTCGGCCGTGAACTCGTCGCAGACTTCGAGCAGCAGCGATTCCGTGAAGAGCAGCCAGCCCGCGGTGAGCAGCCGCTCGCCGAAGGCGGCGATCGCCGGATAGGCGATGGCGGCGCCGAGAAAGAAGGAGAACTCCTGGGCGACATATACCCAGTCGCGGAACGATTCCGGCGGGAAAGCCGCCATCCACAGCGCCACGCTGACGAGCGCGATGAGCACCGCGGGAAGGTCGAGGCGCCAGAAGCGCGTCGCGGCCGGCACGCGGGGATCCCGCGCGGGGGGCTCAGGCATCCGGCGGTTGCTCGCAGAGCGGGCGGCCCATGATGAGGCTCGCGATGAGCGCGCTGCGGGGAGTGCCATCGGCGTATTTCGCGAGCGGGCGGCGCAGCACGACCGGAGCGTCAGCGGTATCCGCGATGCTCAGCTCGGCGGTGCCCTGCCCCTGGCCCCGCACCCCTTGCGCCCGCTTCCGCGCGTCGGCTGCGCGCAGCGACTCGAGGTCGTAGTCGGTGCCCTCTTCGACGCCCTCGGGCGCCGAGGCGTCCGGCACCACCGCGTGCTCGCGGTAGATCGGATGGCGGGTGGTATCGGGCGTCAGCGCCTGCGGCCGGTCCACGCGGAGCCGCGACTCGAGATAGCGGTGCGCGCGCGCATCGGTGTCGGCGGTGGGCCGCGGGTCGCGCCGCACCGGCGTACCGCTCACGTGGCTCGGCGTCGCGCTCACGTGGCTCGGCATCTCGTCCGCCTGCTCGTGGGCCCGCGTCTGCATCTCGGCGCGCTTCAGCTCTTCCATCGCGCGCCGCAGCTCGGCCATCATCCCCAACTGCGCGGTCGGCTCCGCACGGGCGGGCTCGGGCGGCGGGTCGTTCAACCGGAGGGTTCCCGCTCCGGGGTCGCGGGCGCGCTGGCTCGCCTCGCGCTCCTGTTCCTTCTTCGCCTTCTGGACGCGACTCACGACTATCGCGACGACCCAGACGAGGATGACCGGAAGAAAGCCGAAATCGGCGGTGCTCATCCGCACCGGCTACGAGCTCGACGAGGTAGAGCCACCCTCGCTGCCTTCACCGCCGGCGATCGCGGCGCGCATCGACGTGTCGGCCTGGAGATTCCGGTACTTCGCGAAGTCCATGATGCCGAGGTTGCCCTTGCGGAAGGCTTCGGCGATCGCGAGCGGGATCTGCGCCTCCGCCTCGACCACCTTGGCGCGCATCTCCTGCACCCGCGCCTTCTGCTCCTGCTCCACCGCGACGGCGAGGGCACGGCGCTCCTCGGCCTTGGCCTGCGCGATGCGCTTGTCGGCCTCGGCCTGGTCGGTCTGGAGCTGGGCGCCGATGTTCTTGCCGACGTCCACGTCGGCGATGTCGATCGATAGGATGTCGAAGGCGGTGCCGCTGTCGAGGCCCTTGGCGAGGACCGTCTTCGAGATCATGTCGGGCGCCTCGAGGACGTGCTTGTGCGACTCGGCCGAACCGATGGTGGCGACGATGCCCTCGCCCACCCGCGCGAGGATCGTCGCTTCGCCCGCGCCACCGACGAGGCGGTTGATATTGGCGCGGATGGTCACCCGCGCCTGGGCGAGGAGCTGGATGCCGTCCTTCGCCATCGCGGCGACCTTCGGTGTCTCGATCACCTTGGGATTCACCGAGACCTGCACCGCCTCGAAGACGTCGCGGCCGGCGAGGTCGATGGCGGCGGCCTGCTTGAAGGTGATGGCGATGCCGGCCTTGTCGGCCGAGATCAGGGCGCGCACCACGTTGTCCACGTTGCCGCCGGCGAGGTACAGCGACTGCAGCTCATCGAGGTCGAGGTGCAGGCCCGCCTTGGTCGCGTTGATGAGCGGGTTCACGATGCGCTTGGGGTCCACACGCCGGATCCGCATCCCGAACAGCTGGAAGAAGGAGACGCGGACGCTCGACGCCATCGCGGCGATCCACAGGCCGATCGGCACGAAATGGAAGAAGGTCGCAACGGCGATGATGCCGGCGACGATCAGGACCAGGAGAATCGGACCACCGATGTCGTTCATTGCGGCTCCAGACGGGTCAGGCGTTGAGCTGCGGGGCGCGCCGGACCACCAGGCGCATCGCTTCGGCCTTCACGACCGTGACCGGCGTGCCGGCCTTCATCCAGTCGCCTTCGGTGATGACGTCCACGCGCTCGCCGTCCACGACGGCCATGCCGGCGGGTCGCAGCTCGCTCGCGGCGACGCCCGACTTGCCGACCAGGTCGGCGCGCGCGAGGGCCGAGACGTATCCGTCTTCGCTGGGCTGCGAGTGATGGAGAAACATGCCGTTCATCTGGCTGCTGCCCGGCAGGTGCTTCAGCAGGGCGACGCCGATCGCGCCGACGATGCCGAGGCCGACGCCGACGCCGATCAGCATCTCAGGCAGGTTGGCGCCGACGGTCATGCGACCCAACACGAAGAGGGCCAAGCCGAAGGCCACGATCGCGCCGAGGACGAGACCGAAAATCGAGATTTTGGGATGGACTGCCATGTGGGCTCAAACCTACCGGCTGGGGGGGCTGCTTACAACAGTCGCCAAGTCGCCAAGTCGCCAAGCCAAGTCGCCAAGTCGCCAAGTGAGCTGGCAGGAGTCAGTGATCAGGGACCGGCAGCTTGGCGACTTGGCGACTTGGCGACTTGTTGGTGCCCTACCGCATCATTCCCCGGCGCATCCGCTGCTGCCGGATCTCCTGCATGCGCTGCTCGAAGCGCTGGAGCATCATGCCCAGCTTCGCGCGCTTGAGCGGCGGCAGGAAATTCAGGTCGCGCATCATCTGCTCGTCCGACTCGGCGCGCTCGACGCGCAGGTGACCGACGGCATCGAGCATCCGCGACAGCGAATCGTTGTTGGCGGCCTGGCCGGGCTGCATCTGGGATCCGATCCCGCGCCGCAGGTCCTGCTCGCGGCGCATCAACCCGAGGCGACGATCCTGGTTGGCGCGCATCGCCTGGCGCACCCGCAGCATGTCGCCGTCCGACAGCTCGACCTGGGCCTGGATCATCCGGTCGAGCCGCTCCTCGACCTGGGCGCGCATCATCTGGGCGCGCTGCGGATCCTGGGCCTGGGCCAGGCCCGCCGCGCTCGCCACCAACGCCAGCGCCAACAGTACTCGCTTCACAGCGTCTTCTCCTGCTCCATGGTCGCCAGCAATGCCTGCAATTCCTGTTCGTTCAGATCGTCCACCGTGACACCCGCCGCCGGCAACGCCGCATCGGCACCGAGGCGGGCCGTGTCGAGCGCGGAGACGAGCGCGCCTTCCTGCGCCGCGTTCAACGATTCGGGCATGCCCGCGAGCCATACCGGCGCGCTGGAGCGCCGCGGCCGCTCGATCATCTGCTTCACCACCGACCCGCCGATGACCAGGACCGCGAGCGCCGCCGCGATGCGCGTTGCGGTCGGCATCCACAGGCGCGGCCGGATCGGCACGACCACGGCCGGCTCCTCGCGCAGCCGCCGCAGCACGGCCTGCGCGACCCGCTCCGGGTTCACCGCCGCCGCGCGACGGGTCGCGCCGGCATCGAGGCGACGCAGCGCCCCGGCGATGTCGTCCGGCAAGTCGTCCGGCAAGTCGTCCGTCAGGTGGTCATCCATGCCTTGAGCCTCTTGACCGCGTGATGGTAGTGCACCCGCGCGGCGCCTTCACTCATCTGGAGCGCCGCCGCGATATCGGCGTAGTCATGACCCTGCTGCGCGCGCATCACGAACACTTCGCGCTGAAGCCGGGCCAGCTTCTTCATCCCTTCGAGCAACCGCGTTGCCGCCATCCCCGCATCGAGCTCGCCGCCGGGGTCCGCGGCCGGGTCGGCAACGTCGGGAGTCAGCTCCACGATGGGGCGCCGCTTCCATTGGCGCTGGTGGTCCCTCAGCAGATTGCCGCCGATCGCGAGCAGCCAGGTCCGGAAGCTCGACCCGCCCCGGAACGTCGGGAGGGCGCGGAATGCCTTGAAAAAAGCATCCTGGACCAGGTCCTCGAGCTCGTCATCGGGGGCACCCTGGATCGCCAGAAAACGCGCCAGAGGCGCGGTGTGCCGATGCACCAGCGCGGCCGCCGCCCGCTCGTCGCCCCGCTGAAACAGGGCAATGAGCTCTACGTCCTCGACTTCCACCGTAGCGGGAGCTCCCATCTGCTGGTTAGACGGAGTGCTGTGGGGATGTTAAGGAGTCGCCTAGGTGGCAGCCATCACATGTCGTCCCTTGCCCATGTTCTTGGCGCGGTACATCGCGGCATCGGCGGCCTGGACCAGCGCGTCAGCGCTGCCGGGGGCGCTGGTGCACATCGCCACGCCGATGCTCGCGCTGATCGTCACCGCCCCCGCCTTCAGCGCAAACGGCTGCTGGAGGCCATCGATAATGCGGTCCGCGACGAGCGCGGCATCCTCGGGACCGGTAACCTCACTGAGCAGCACCGTGAATTCGTCGCCGCCCATGCGGGCGATGAAGTCGCCCGGGCGCAGCCAGCCTAGCAGCGCCGTGGCGAAGACAGCGAGCAGCTCGTCGCCGGCGACGTGCCCGTAGCGGTCGTTCACTTCCTTGAAGCGATCGATATCGATGAACAGCAGGGCGAAGAGACGATCGGGCCGGTGACGCCAGCGGCCCTGCGCGCGCGTCAGGCGGTCGAGAAAG
>JAYTEN010000276.1:0-3940 GCA_043735145.1 Gemmatimonadota bacterium
GGTCGTGACGGCGGAGGTCAAGCGCGGCGTGGTGCAGGCGCCGTCGATCTGGTGGGGCCAGTTCACGCGGGACGGCATGAACGCGAACGAAACGACCTCCGTCGCCCTGACGGACATGGGCGGCGGCGCGACCTTCTACGACAACCTGGTCGAGGTCGCGCCCGCCGACTGACGGTCAGAAGTGAACGGCGAAGTCCACCCAGGGCACGAATGGAAAGCCCCCGTCGCCGCCGGCGCCGAGCACCCGCAGCAGCCCGAAGTCGGTGCTCAAGCGCCGTCCGAAGAACCTGAATCCGACGATCACCGGCACCTCGCTGACGCCCGGCAGCTTCCACGCCTCGACCATCAGCTTCCCTTCCCGCAGGATCCGCGTCTCGGCGCCGAACATGAACCCCGGCTCGCGGGTGCGGCCGCCGTTGGCGAAGGGATAGCCGGCCACCACGGTGACGGCATTGTCCTCGCTGCCGAACGTGGCCACGCCGTAGGCCGCGCCGGCGTAACCGGCTTCCCCGGGCACCGTCACGTAGAGACCGCCGAGCGCGACGTTCAGGTTCGGCGAGCGCACCACACCGATCTTGGGCGCGATGTAGAGCAGCTGGCTGCTCGCGCCGGGCAGGATCGACATGCCGCCGGTGAGCATGAACCGGTCCGCGATGCCGAC
Organism: Gemmatimonadota bacterium; assembly: GCA_043735145.1. Taxonomy (GTDB): domain Bacteria; phylum Gemmatimonadota; class Gemmatimonadetes; order Gemmatimonadales; family JACORV01; genus DASXPG01. The sequence continues at coordinate 662 of JAYTEN010000276.1, forward strand.
GCCGACCATGGGAAAGAAGAGGTAGTAGTCGGCGAAATAGCCGCTGCCGCGCGGCAGCGTGCGGCCGGTCGGCGCGAAAAAGAGCCGCGAGGTATTGGGATCGCTGTTGCGGAACCGGCCGCCGACGATACGGCCGCGGGCGGCACGCCACGATCGCAGCGCCCGCACCGGCACGACGGTCCGCACGCCGCCCGCCCCCGCCACGGTCATGGTGGAATCGTCGCGGGCAACCACCTGGCCGATGATTTCCGAGCCGTCGGTGAGGCGGAGCGCGACGAGCCCGCTGTCGACCGGCGGCAGCCGGGCCGGCGTGACCTGCGCGGCCGCGGGAACGGCGATCAGCAGCAGGAAGGCGAGGGCGGCGAGGATGCGCGTCATCTTGATCTCCGGCGAAGGTGTGGCGACAGGATGGTCTCGCCCCGTCAAGCCGGCGTCAAGCCTGCGGCCGGCGCCGACCACCCCTCACACACCGCCCCCGGGATCGGTAAGTTCTCAGGATGACCAAGCCCTCCACGCTTCGCGATCTCAGGCAGACGGTGTGGGCGTCCCGCCGCGGCCGCTCGGTCCAGGACGAGCTGCGCGACAACCTCATCTGCCGCCTCGAGTCCGACCTGCCGGTCTTCGAAGGCATCGTCGGCTACGAGGACTCCGTCATTCCCCAGATCGTGAATGCGGTGCTCTCGAAGCACCACTTCATCCTCATCGGTCTGCGCGGCCAGGCCAAGACGCGCATCATCCGGTGCCTCGTGGACCTGCTCGACGAGGAGATCCCGATTCTCGCCGGCAGCGAGGTGAACGACGACCCCTTCGCGCCGATCTCGAAGTATGGCCGGCAGATGCTCGAGGAAAGCGGCGACGACGCCGCCGTCGCCTGGGTGCCGCGCGCCCAGCGCTACATCGAAAAGCTGGCGACGCCCGACGTCACCATCGCCGACATCATCGGCGACGTGGACCCGATCAAGGCGGCCCGCGGCGGCCACCTGCTGAGCGACGAGCTGACCATCCACTACGGCCTGCTGCCGCGCGCCAACCGGGGCATTTTCGCCATCAACGAGCTGCCCGACCTGGCCGCCAAGATCCAGGTCGGCCTCTTCAACATCATGCAGGAAGGCGACGTCCAGATCAAAGGCTATCCGATCCGGATGTCGCTCGACGTCGCCATGGTCTTCACCGCGAATCCCGAGGACTACACGGCGCGCGGCAAGATCATCACGCCGCTCAAGGACCGCATCGGCTCCGAGATCCAGACCCACTATCCGCGCGAAGTCGCGCACGGCGTCGCGATCACCGCGCAGGAAGCGTGGACCGCGCGCGGCCGCCCGCCAGTGGCGATTCCCGACTTTCTTGCCGAGGTGGTGGAGCGCGTCGCCTTCGAGGCGCGCACCGACAAGCGCGTCGACAAGCGTTCCGGCGTCAGCCAGCGGCTGCCGATCTCGGTGCTGGAGAACGTCGTGTCCAACGCCGAGCGGCGCGCGCTCCAGTACGGCGAATCGCGGCCGGTGGCGCGCATGACCGACGTCTACGCCGCGCTGCCTGCGATCACCGGAAAGCTGGAGCTCGAGTACGAGGGGGAGATGCAGGGGCCCGACGCGATCGCCCGCGACCTCATCCGGCGCGCGGCGGGCGCGTGCTTCGACGAGCGGCTCGGCGGATCGCATACCGACGACATCGTACACTGGTTCGACGAGGGCGGCGCCCTGAAGGTCGCCCACGACGAGCGCTCCGAGGTGCTGCTCGAGGGCTTCAGCGTGGTGCCGGGACTCGTCGACCTGGTGACGCTGTCGGGCCTCGCCGGCCGCAAGGACCCGGCCGGCATCGTGAGCGCGTGCGAGCTGGTGCTGGAGGGGCTCGCGGCGCACAAGCGCATCGCGCGCAACGACGATACCGGCGGCTACACGCGCGTGCGCCCCGAGCGCGGCGGCGGCCAGGGCCCCGGCTTCAGTCCAGGATTCGGAAAAAATCTGAGTTAGCAGCCGTCCCCCGTTTCTGGAGTCCATATGCCAAAGCTCATGCTCGGCGGTTTTCTCGCATTGCTGGGAATCGTGTTCTTCGTCGTGTCGTCCGCGTCGAAGGAGAACAAGGCGGGCCCGCTGCTGCGGGTGTTCGGGCTGATCGGCATCGTCCTCGGCGTCGTGATCGGGATGACGGCGCTGATGGTGGTGATCCATCCGGGCGAGGTCGGCGTGCGCCACGCCTTCGGCACCGTGGACCAGACCCCGCTGCTGCCGGGCATCCGCTTCGTCGCGCCCTGGTCGGAGATCGAGCGCTATTCGACGCGCGAGGAGCAGTACCCCGAGGATGGGACCCAGCGCGAGACGATGGAGGCGCTGTCCAGCGAGCAGATGGCCATGCAGGTCGACGCCGGCCTGCGCTGGCAGATCGACCCCGCCGCGGCGCCGCGCATCTTCACCGAGCTCGGCAGCGAGCAGCAGATCCACAGCGCCGTGCTCAACGCCATCCGCAAGGGCGTGCGCGACGGCATGGTCCAATTCTCCATCAATGACATCAGCAAGCGCGAGCTCATCGCGCAGACGATGGAGCGCCTGGTGGACTCGGCCCTCGCCACGCGCCCGCGCGCCGGCGGCCCGCCTTTCCGCATCGCCACCGTCACGGCCTTCTTCTTGCGCAACCTCGAGCCCCCGGCGGCGGTCGTCACGGCGATCAACAACAAGATCGCGCAGGAGCAGCAGGTCGAGACCGAGCGGCACCGCGTCGAGGTCGCGCGACTCCAGGCCGAGCAGCAGCGGCTGCTCAACACCACGCTGACGCCCGAGGCGCTCACCAAGCAGTACTTCGACGTGCTGCGGGAGATGAAGAACTCGAACAACCTGGTGATCATGGTGCCGACCACCGGCGGGATGCCGCTGCTCGACATCAACGCCCTGCGGGCCAATCTCCGGCAGCACTAGCCATGGCGGTCGTCACCATCACGCGGCAGTTCGGCTCGGGCGGATCCAGCGTCGCGCAGCGGGTCGCGCAGGCGCTGGGCTGGACGGTGATCGACAACGAATTCGTCGCGGCGGTGGCGCGGGAAGCGGGGCTCCCCGTGGCGACCGTCGCGGCGCACGACGAACGCGCGCCCTCGCCGATGCAGCGGCTGGTGCGCGCGCTGGCGGCCGCCTCGCCCGAGGAATTCGTGCCGTCGGGCCAGGAGGCCGCGGAGCCCACGGAAGAACGGATCGTGCGCGTGACCGGGCGGGTGATCGGCGAGGCGGCGCAGCAGGGCCGCGCGGTCCTGGTGGGCCGCGGCGCGCAGGCGGTGCTGGCGCAGGCCAGACC
>JAYTEN010000277.1:0-2726 GCA_043735145.1 Gemmatimonadota bacterium
GGAGAGCTGGGTGGACTTGCCGGAGCCGTCGATGCCTTCGACGACGATGAGACGGCCCGGGTACGAATGCGGTTCGCGGATCGGCATGGAGTCCTGCTAGGGGCGGGGGGCGGTCTCCCGGTCGGGCAGGCCGTCCTCGGCGTGGTGTTTGATGGTCTTGCCCTCTGCGACGAAAACTACATCCTCGGCGATGTTGGTGGCGAGGTCGGCGATCCGCTCCAGGTTCCGCGCCACGAGCACCAGCTCCATGCAGGCGCCGATGCTGCGCTGGTCCTCCATCATGTGGGTCAGGAGGATGCGGAACACCGAGTCATTGAGCGAATCCACGGCGTCGTCCCGGCGGCAGACTTCGCGCGCCAGCGGGGCGTCGCCGCGCACGAAGGCGCCCAGCGCATCGGCCAGCATCTGCCGGGAGAGGCGGGCCATCTCGACGATTTCGGGTTCGGGGACCACGTGCGGAAACGCAAGCAGGCGTTCCGCCGATTGCGCGATGTTCACGGCGTGGTCGCCCACCCGCTCGAGGTCGTGGACGATCTTGATGGCGCTGAAGATCAGCCGCAGGTCGCGCGCCATCGGCTGGTGCAGGGCGATGAGCTGGAAGGCCTGCTCCTCGATGGCGCTCTCGAGGGTGTTGATGGCACGGTCGCCGCGGATCACGTCCTGCGCGAGGATGCGGTCGCGGCGCAGCAGCGCCTCGACGGCGTTGCCCGTTGCCTCTTCCGCCTCGCTCGACAGCGCGACCAGCCGCTGCTTGAGATGCGCGAGCTCCTCGTGAAAATGCCGCTGTCCCTGGCTCATCCAAATCTCCCGGTGATGTAGGCCTCGGTGCGCTCGTCCTTCGGGCTGGTGAAGATCTGCTGGGTGGCACCGACCTCCACCAGCTTGCCGAGATAGAAGAAGCCGGTCCGGTCGGACACGCGCGCGGCCTGCTGCATGTTGTGCGTGACGATGACGATGGTGTAGTCCTGCTTCAGCTCGACGACGAGCTCCTCGATGCGCTGGGTGGCGATGGGGTCGAGCGCCGAGCAGGGCTCGTCCATCAGCAGCACCTCGGGCTCGTTGGCCAGCGCGCGCGCGATGCACAGGCGCTGCTGCTGGCCGCCCGAGAGTGCCGTGCCCGGCTCGTCGAGGCGGTCCTTCACTTCGTCCCAGAGCGCGGCTTGCCGCAGCGACCGCTCGACCACGCCCGGCAATTCCCGCTCGCCGGCCGTCCCCGCGGTCCGCGGCCCGTAGGCGACGTTGTCGAAGATGCTCTTCGGAAACGGATTGGGCCGCTGGAACACCATGCCGATGCGGCGGCGCAGCTCGACCGGGTTCACGCCGCGACGGAAGACCGACTCGCCGTCGAAGGTGATGTCGCCGGTGTGCTTCGTGCCCGGCAGCAGCTCCTGGAGCCGGTTGATCGAGCGCAGGAATGTGGACTTGCCGCAGCCGGACGGTCCGATGAGCGCGGTGATCTCGTTCGCCGTGACCTCCAGGCTCACGTCGAACAGCACCTGGTGCTTCCCGTACCAGAAATTGTAGTTCTCGGCGCGCAGACTGCCGACCAGCCGGCCCACCGGACCGGACGCACGCGGGGCACCGGTGTGGATGGGCGGCAGGGCGGAGGGACGCGCGGTCATCCGAAGCGCCCGGTGATGTAGGCCTCGGTCTGCGCCATCGCCGGATTGGTGAAGATCTGCGGCGTCGCGCCGACCTCGACCATCTCGCCCAGGTAGAAGAAGGCGGTGCGGTCCGACACGCGCGCCGCCTGCTGCATGTTGTGCGTCACGATGACGACGGTGAACTCGTGCTTAAGCGTGTGCACCAGCTCCTCGATGCGCCCGGTGCCGATGGGATCGAGGGACGCCGTCGGCTCGTCGAGGAGCACCACTTCGGGCTGCGGCGCGAGGGTGCGCGCGATGCAGAGCCGCTGCTGCTGGCCACCGGAGAGCGATGTCGCGGCCCGGTCGAGGCGGTCCTTCACCTCGTCCCACAGGGCCGCGTGCTTCAGGGCCGTCTCGACGATGAAATCGCGCTCGGTGCGGGTGACCTTCGGTCCGACCTTCAGCCCGGCGGCGACGTTCTCGCGGATCGACATGCCGGGGAACGGCGTCGGCTTCTGGAAGACCATGCCGATTTTCCGGCGCACCGCGATCGGATTGACGCCGCGCTCGTAGACATCATGGCCGTCGAGGAGCACGGTGCCCTCGATGCGCGCGCCCGGCACCAGCTCGTGCATCCGGTTGAGGGTGCGCAGCAGGGTGGACTTGCCGCAGCCCGACGGTCCGATGAGCGCCGTCACCATGTTCGCCGGGACCTCGAGCGTCACGTTGCGGACTGCCACGGTCTGCCCGTACCACGCCGTGAGGTTCCGCGCGGCCAGGCGGGGAAGCATGGCCGGGTCGGCGGACGGACGGACCGGCGGACGGGCGGACGTTTCCGTCAACGAAGGCTCCACAAGAACGTCAGGCATTTGCCCGCCGCGACCGCGCGGCAACCCGCGCGAGCGTGCCGAGAATCAGGACCAGCAGGATCAGCACCAGCGCGCCAGCCCAGGCCTGCCGGTGCCATTCCTCGTACGGTCCGACCGCGTAGACATACACCTGAAGCGGCAATGCGGCCATCGGCTCGAGCAGCCGGGTGGAGAAAAACTGGTTGCCCAGGGCGGTAAAGAGGAGGGGGGCCGTTTCGCCCGCCACCCGCGCCACCGCCACCATGCAGCCGGTGACGATCCCGCCCAGCGC
>JAYTEN010000278.1:0-2201 GCA_043735145.1 Gemmatimonadota bacterium
GTGTCCCACGAGCTCGCGGTCCATCGCGCAGCCACCATCTCCGGCGTCCGCTACGACCTGTCGCTCGACGTGACCGCGCGCGACAGCGCGGTGGGGCAGGTGGTGGTGCGCTTCCGCCGCGCCGGCAACGACGACGTGGTGCTCGACTTCCGCGGCCGTCGCGTGTCCTCCGCCACCATCAACGAGCGGCCGCTCCCGCCGGGCGCCTGGGACCACGCCCATATCGTCGTGCCCGCGTCGATGCTGGCGGCCGGCGAGAATGTCCTCGACGTCGCCTTCGTCGCGGCGATCGCGCCGAGCGGCGCGAGCATCATCCGCTTTCACGACGCATCCGACAGCAGCGACTACCTCTACACGCTGCTCGTGCCGGCCGACGCCAACCAGCTCTTTCCGTGCTTCGACCAGCCGGATCTCAAGGCCCGCGTGAGCCTGAGCCTGACGGCGCCCGCGGCGTGGACGGTGGTGAGCAACGGCTCCGAACGCGGGGCCGATACCAGCGGCGGGCGCGTCGTGCATCATTTTACCGAGACGCGCCCCATCAGCACCTACCTCATCGCCTTTGCCGCGGGGCCGTGGGAGCAGCGGACCCTTTCCGTTGACGGCCGGACGATCGCCGCCTATGTGCGGCGCTCACGCGCGCGGGAAGCCGACCTCGACACGCTGCTCGCGTCCAATGCCCGCGCCCTCGGCTGGATGGAGCGCTACTTCGACCAGCCCTACCCGTTCGAGAAGTTCGCCTTCGTCCTCGCGCCGGCGTTTCCCTTCGGCGGCATGGAGCATCCGGGCGCCGTGTTCTACAACGAGGACCGCTTCATCTTTCGCGAGCGGCCGACGTTGCCCCAGCGCCTGGGCCGGACCTCCACCATCCTGCACGAAGTCGCGCACCAGTGGTTCGGCGACTTCGTGACCATGCGGTGGTTCGACGATCTTTGGCTGAAGGAGGGCTTCGCCACCTACATGGCGGCGAAGGCGCAGGGCGACATCGATTCGTCGAGCCAGGCGTGGAAGACCTTCTACCTGTCGAACAAGCCGGTGGCGTACGGTGTGGACCAGACCGCCGGCACGACGCCGCTGTGGCAGGAGCTCGTCAACCTCGACCAGGCCAAGAGCAACTACGGCGCCATCGTCTACAACAAGGCGCCGTCGGTACTCAAGCAGCTCAACTATCTCGTCGGCGAGGACGGGTTCCGTGCCGGCGTGCGCGCGTTCCTGGCCGGCCACGCGTACGGCAACGCGACCTGGCAGGACCTGCTCGGCGCCGTTGGCACCGCGTCGCGGCGGCCGCTCGGCGAATTCGGGCGGCAGTTCATGCTGCGCCCGGGGATGCCCGAGGTCGAGCAGCGCCTGCGGGTGCGCGGCGGGCGGATCGCGTCGCTCACGCTGGTGCAGCGGCCGGCGCAGGAGCTGTCGGGCCCGGGTGCGTGGCCGATGCGCACCCAGGTGCTGCTCTACTACCGCGACCGGCCCGCGGTAGTGCTGCCCGCCGAGCTGAGCGGGCGGATCACCGAGGTCCGCGCGGCGCGCGGGCTGGCGCGGCCATGGTTCGTCTTCGCCAACGCCGGCGACTACGGGTACATGCTGACGAGGCTCGACCACGCGAGTCTCGCCGCCTTGTCGAGCGGCGCGCTGACGCTGGTCGAGGACAACCTGCTGCGCGCCATGCTCTGGGGCGCGCTGTGGGACGAAACGCGCGCCGCGCGGCTCAGTCCGCCGCAGTTCATATCCGTCGTTATGCGCGCGCTGCCGGCCGAGCGCGACGAGCAGATCGTCCCCCGCGTGCTGGCGCGCCTGCGCCGCGCCGTGGCGGCCTACCTCGCGCCCGGAGATCGCGCCGCGGCCCAGCCGGGGCTCGAGGCGTTCCTCTTCCAGGCGCAGGGCGATGCCTCGCGGCCCTATGGATTGCGGAAGGCGTTTCTGGATGCGTTCATCGATATCGCGTCCACCACGGACGGCGTCGCGCGGCTCGAATCGCTGCTGGGCGCGGACTCCGCGGCCGGCGAGCCGCTGCGCGATCCCACCCGCTGGGACATCGTGAATCGCCTGCTGGTCCTCGGCATCGCCGATGCCGGCGAGCGGCTTGCCGCGCAGCGCGGGCGGGACGCCACGCCGGACGGGCGGCGCCGCGCGTTCGTTGCGGGAGCGGCGGTCGGCAACGCCGAAACGAAGCGGGCGTACTTCACGCGCTACTTCGCCGACTCGAC
>JAYTEN010000279.1:0-4920 GCA_043735145.1 Gemmatimonadota bacterium
TCGGGCGCCGCGCGCGGCGTCCCGAACGGCCGGGGCGCGCTGGCGCTGGGGCCCGCCGGCGGCGACTCGCGGCTCTGGGTCGGGCCGATGTACGTCCCCGAGGGTGGGGGTCGCCCGATCAGCATGGATTCGGTCGTCCGCCAGCGGCTCCTGATGATGGCCGACATGGCCGACTCCATCATGCGGCTCGATTCGCTGAGCCCCTTGCACAACCCGTACGCGACACCGCGCTGGACCTTCGAGCGGAATGGCAAGACGTACGGCATCGACGCCAACGCGATCCACTTCGGCTCCTTCTCGATTCCCACGGCGCTGCTCGCGCTGCTCAACATCCCGCAGGGCAACATCGACCAGGCGCGCGCCAACGCGCGGCTGATGGACATGCGCGCCGACATCCTGCGCGCGGCCGCGCGGGCCGAGGCCGAGGACGACTTCCGCCGCGCGGTGGTGCAGATCCGCGAGCGGAGAGACCGCGAGCGCGGCGAGCAGCGCGCCAAACAGGACCAGCGGAATCGGGACAATGATCGGCCGCTGCCCTGAGGGACGTCCAAGCGTCGAAGCGTCGAAGCGTCAAAGCGTCAAAGCGTGATCGCGTTTCGACGTTTCGACGTTTCGACGTTTCGACGTTTCGACGGTTTCTCGCATGAAGCAGCTCGATACCGACGAAACCATCCTGCTCGTCACCGGCTCGGACATTCCGGCCGAGATGAACGATCGACCCCTCGCGTACGTCCTGAAGTCCGAGATCGACCGGCTCGGCACCGGAACATCGTGGCGCGGGGCGGTGGTCGTGTCCGACCACTGGTACGCCGAGCACCGGATCTTTCACCTGTGCGCGACGATCGTGGTCGGCGGGCCGGGCGTGAATGCGGTGGCGGCGTCGCTCGTGGACGAGCTGCCGATGATCGTGCAGCGCGACGAACGCGCGTTCGTCCAGGGCGCCTGGGCCGGCGACTCGAAGCGGGTGTCGCTGTGGGGCCTGGACCGCGTCGCGACGGCGCAGGCGATCGAGATCTTCGTGCGGGAAGGCCACTGCGCCGATTTTCTCAATCACGCATGGCGGTTGGGATCTGCGCAGGGGCAGCGGACAGATCTGGCCTGAGGAATCGCTTCAGGTACGGCGCGGTGCGACTGTCCCGCGCCGACGCGATTTCCTCGACCGCCGCGCTCGCCGCGTCGTACCTCCTGTGGTTCATCCCCGCCATGGGACTGCAGTTCGGCATCGTCGCGATGGGCTCGTCGCTGCGCGCAATCGGAAATTTCAAGACCGGCATGGCGGTGTCGATCGGGACCGTCATCCTCAACATGATCCTGGCGCCGTTCCTGATCTTCGGCTGGGGCACCGGGCATCCGATGGGCGTGGCCGGCGCGGCGATCTCGACCCTGGTCGCCGTGGTCGTCGCGATCATCTGGCTCACCGCGTACTTCATGAAGGACAACTCGATCCTCAAGCTGCAGGTGACCGAATGGACTCCGCGCCTGGCGGTGTGGAAGCGGATGCTCGCCATCGGCCTGCCGAGCGGGTACGAATTCGGCATCACGACGGTGTATCTCGCGCTGGTCTATTCGATCACGCGCCCGTTCGGTGCCGCGGCGCAGGCGGGCTTCGGCATCGGCATGCGGGTCGTGCAGTCCCTGTTCATGCCGGTGGTGGCGCTGGGCTTCTCGGTGGCGCCGGTCGCCGGGCAGAATTACGGCGCGCGCAAGGAGCAGCGGGTGAAGGATACCTTCCGCGACGCGGCCGGGATGGCCGTCGCCTTGATGCTGGTCTTCACCCTCGTCTGCCGCATCGCCGCCGGGCCGCTCATCGGCATCTTCTCGCGCGATCCCGCGGTCCTCGCGGTCGGCACCGAGTACCTGCGCATCATCGCCTTCAACTATGTGGCGTCGGGCCTGGTCTTCGTGATCTCGAGCATGTTCCAGGCGATGGGCAACACCGTGCCGTCGCTCGTGACGTCGACGGTGCGCGTCGCGCTGGTTGCGATCCTCGGCGTGATCCTCTCGCGCCTGCCGGGCTTTCAGCTGCGCTGGCTCTGGTATCTCCCGATGGGCTCCGTGTACGTGCAGCTGCTCCTCGGCCTGTACCTGCTGCGCCGGGAGTACGGCCGCCGCTTCAACTGGGCGTCCGCGCCCGTCTGACGAGGAACGCCGACCGGGTAAACGCCATCCAGCTGTCACCCCTCGAACCCACGCCGGCCGCAACCTTTCCAATGTTCCCGTGTTCCATGTACGGGCCGTAGCGCATTCGGCGCCCCGCCGCACGTGCGTGATGGCCGTCACACCGCTTCCGTGCGTTGCGTCCGCCATGTTACGTCCGGCCCCGGCCGACGGTCTCCTCGGTGGAATCGTGCTTCTGAGCGCGACCGTAACGCGAGACTCCTTCAACGCAGAGGGTATACCGATGATCCGATTGTCCCGCACGCTCCTCAGCGCCGCCGGCGCCGTGCTGCTCGTCGCAGGCTGCAGCTCCGGCGTCGAAGGCACCGGCCAGATCGCCGTCCAGATGACCGACGCGCCGGGCGATGGCGTACAGAGCGCCACGGTATGGATTTCGAGGATCTACCTGGTCGGCGGCAGCGAGACCAGCGGTCCGCGGTACGACGTGTCCACCACGGCGCAGATGTTCGACCTGCTCACGCTCACCAATGGGGCGACCGCCGCCCTCGGCACCGCGACCATCCCCGTCGGCGACTATACGCAGCTGCGCTTTGTCGTGGACTCGGCCCGCGTCACGCTGAAGGCCCCCCTCATGTTCAGCGACGGTTCGAGCAGCAAGGTGTTGAAGACGCCGAGTGGCCAGCAGAGCGGAATCAAGGTCAACTTCTCGGGTCCGGTGCACGTGGCTGCGGGCCAGACCATCCTGGTCGTGGACTTCGACGTGGCGCGCAACTTCGTCTTCACCGGCCCGAGCGCCAGCCCGACCGGCGTGATCTTCAAGCCGGTGCTCCATGCGACGGTACGCGACGTCGCCGGCTCGATCGCCGGGACCGTCCTGCCCGCCAACTCGAAGTCGCGCCTCTACGCGATCATGAACGGTGACACCGTCACCAGCGCGCTGGCCGACTCCGTGACCGGCGCCTACAAGCTCTGGTTCCTGCCGCCGGGCTCGTACGCCGTCGCCGCGACCGCCACTGGGCTGCAGACGCAGAGCACCAACGTCTCCGTCGCCCAGGCGCAGAACGTCATCAGCCTGAATTTCACGCTGACGCCATAGGCCTCCTTCACGATTGACGAGGCCGAACGCTCGGGCCGCCGGACTTGCGCCGGCGGCCCGTTTGCGTCCACGTTGGTCCGCGATTTCATGTCCACCGATCTCCGCGGAGCCTGTCTCGTGCCTCCTGTGCGTCTTCTTCTCATCCTCCTGCTGCTCACAGTTCCCGCGCGCGGCGTTGCCCAGGGCTCGAACCGGGTCCGCCGCGCGCCGACCGCCGCGGAAGCGGGGCGCTTCATCGACGCCGCCGAGCACGAGCTCGCCTCGCGCGTCCTGCCGGTCAACCAGGCTTCGTGGGTCTCGGAAAATTTCATCACCGACGACACCGAAGCCCTCTCGGCATGGTTCCAGACCGATTTCAGCCTGGCCGTCCGCCGCCTCGCCACGGCCGCCGCGCGCTTCGACCGCGTGGCGATGCCTGACTCGCTGCGCCGCCGCTTCCTGCTGCTGAAGCTCCAGCTCGCCGCGCCGCCGCCGGCCGACTCGACCCTCGCCGCCGAGATGGTGCGGCTCCAGGTGGGCATCCAGGCTGACTACGGCCGCGGGTCGTACTGCCGCCAGCACAACGGCGCGCAGCAGTGCCTGCACATCTCCGAAGTCGATTCGATCATGGCCGCGAGCCGCGACCCGGCCGAGCTGCTCGATGTCTGGCGCGGCTGGCATCGCGTCGGCGTGCCGATGCGCGATCGCTACGCGCGCTTCGCCGCCCTCGCCAACCAGGGCGCGCGCACGCTGGGATTTCACGACGCCGGCGCGATGTGGCGTTCCGGGTACGACATGCCCGCCGACGACTTCGCCCGCGAGACCGACCGCCTCTGGGCGCAGGTCCGGCCCCTCTATCTCGCGCTGCACACCTACGTGCGGCGGAAGCTGGCCGAGCACTACGGCGCCGCCGTGCCCGCCAACGGCATGATCCCGGCGCACCTCCTCGGCAACGTGTGGGCGCAGGACTGGAGCAACGTCTACGACCTCGTCGCGCCCGCGAGCGCGAATGCCGCCATCGATCTCTCGGAGCGGCTGCGCGCGCGGCAGGTGGACGCGCGCGGGATCGTGCGCTTCGGCGAGCGGTTCTTCCTGTCGATGGGTTTCGATTCGCTGCCGGCGACCTTCTGGGAGCGATCGCTCTTCACGCGGCCCCAGGACCGCGATGTGGTCTGTCACGCGAGCGCGTGGGACGTGGACAACCGCGACGACCTGCGCATCAAGATGTGCATCAGCCCGACGGGCGAGAACTTCACGACCGTGCATCACGAGCTGGGGCACAACTTCTACCAGCGCGCCTACAAGAACCTGCCGTACCTCTACCAGGGCGGCGCGAACGACGGCTTCCACGAAGCGATCGGCGACGCGGTCGCGCTGTCGATCACGCCGGCGTACCTGCGGCAGGTCGGCTTGATCGAGCAATTGCCGAGCGTAGCGGGCGACACCCTCATGCTGCTCCAGAAGGCGCTGGGCGACGTCGCGTTCCTGCCGTGGGGGTTGCTCGTGGATCGCTGGCGCTGGGCCGTCTTCTCCGGCGAGGCGACACCGGACCGGTACAACCAGCTCTGGTGGGACCTGCGCGGCCAGTACCAAGGCGTCAGCGCGCCCGACCAGCGCCCCGCCGATGCCTTCGACGCGGGGGCGAAGTATCATGTGCCGGCGAACGTGCCGTACTCGCGGTACTTCCTCGCCGACATTCTCCACTACCAGTTCTACCGGTCGCTCTG
>JAYTEN010000280.1:0-2820 GCA_043735145.1 Gemmatimonadota bacterium
CAGCCATTCAGTCACCTTCGCGAACATCGCGTCGGCGACAGCCTGGTCGTCGATGGTCTCGAAGAACCCGAAGAAGCCGACGTGCGTCTCGTCAGGCCACGCCTGGCCGTGGGCATCATTGCGGATCGCCGCGATGCGGCCCACCACCGTGCCGTCGCGCTCGGCGAGGTAGTACTCGGCCTTGCCGTGCTGGAAGAAGGGATTCTTCGCGCGATCGAGCAGCTTGCGCACATCCATGCGCAGCGGGGCGACCCACATTGGATCGCCCCGGTGCAGCCGGTACGGAAAGTCGATGAACCGGTCCAGGTCGGCCGGTGTGCGCACCGGCCGAACGGTCAGGCTGGTCAGGCCAGCACGCCCAGGTCGCGTCCGATGACGCGGAACGCGTCGAGCGCGAAATCGATCTGGTCGGCGGTGTGCGTCGCCATCACGCTCGCGCGCAGGCGGCACTGCGACGGTGGCACGGCCGGCGGCACGACGGGGTTCGTGAAGACGCCCGCGTCGAACAGCTTGCGCCAGAAGATGAAGGTCTTTTCCAGTGGGCCGATGAGCACCGGGACGATGGGCGTCTCGGTGAGGCCGATTTCGTACCCCATGTCGCGCAGGCCGCTCGCGAGGTGCTTCGTGTTTTCCCACAGGGACGCGCGACGCTCGGGCTCGCTGCGCAGGATCTCGAGCGCGGCCAGCACGCCGGCGGTGTTGGACGCCGGGAGCGCCGCCGTGAAAATGAGCGGACGGGCGTGATGCTTGAGGTAATGGATGACGTACTCATCGCCGGCCACGTAGCCGCCGATGGACGCCAGCGACTTCGAGAAGGTGCCGACGATCAGGTCGATCTCGGAGGTGATGCCGAAGTGATCGGCGGTGCCGGCGCCCGTGGGGCCGAGGACACCGATCGAATGCGCGTCATCTACCGCGAGGGCCGCGCCGTACTTCTGGATCAGCGGGGCCAGCTTGGGCAGGTCCGCGATGTCGCCTTCCATGGAGAAGACGCCATCGACGATGACCATCGCGCCCCGGGCATTTTCCGACGCGAGCTTGCGCTCGAGATGGGCCAGGTCGCCGTGATTGAAGCGCACTACTTCGCCGAAGGACAGCTTGGCGCCGTCCACGATCGACGCATGATCGAGCTTGTCGAGAAAGACCGTTTCGCCCCGGCCCACGAGGCCCGAGACCAACCCGAGGTTGGCCTGATACCCGGTCGAGAACACGAGGCAGGATTCCTTGCCCAGGAACTCGGCCAGGTTCGCCTCGAGCTGCTCATGCAGGTCGAGTGTTCCGTTCAGAAACCGGCTGCCGGTGCAGCCCGATCCGTACTTGTGCAGCGCCGCTTCTGCCGCCTCGAGTACCTTGGGATGGTGGGTCAGCCCGAGGTAATTGTTCGAGCCCATCATGACCTTGGACTTGCCGTCGATCTTGACGACCGTGTCCTCGGATTCCTGGATGGGTGTAAAATACGGATACAGCCCCATTGCCTGCACTTCGCGCGCGCGAGTGAAGTTTCGGCACTTTTCGAACAGCGCGACGTGACGTTCAGTCTGGGTCGGTATGGCCAACGGTTCCCCCGGAAATTGGCGAGGCGAAAAGTAGCTATGATTCGATGCTTTATCAAGTTACGCCGCTTCGGCGCGATGGCTGCCGTAATGGTCGGCGCGGCCTCGGAACCCGTTGCGGCACAGGCGATTCCGAGCCCAGCCGTTCCGGTCCGCTATACCATCAGATTCCCCGATGCGGTGGTCCTGGCCGGCGTCGGTGTGCTGGGCAGCATTCCGGCGGTCCTTGGCACGCAGCTGCCCTACGGTCACTGCTCCCCCTGCGATTCAACCCGCCTCTGGGGCGTGGACCGGATCGCCATCGGCCTGCCCCGCAACGGGCCGGGGATGATGAGCGATGTCTCCCTCCTTCTGACGGGGGTGGGGGCCGCGGCGCTCGTCGGACTGAGCCGGCACGGTGAGCCCCAGGCCGGTAAGGCGGCCTTCGAAGACATCGCCGTGCTCGCGGAAGCGACCGAAATGGCGGGATTCGCCGCCCAGTGGGCCAAGGTGCTCTTTCACCGGTCCAGGCCGCCCCAGTACACGTCGAGCGCGGCGCAGTACCAGGGCGCTGACGAAGGGCGTTCCTTTCCCTCCGGCCATGCCACCTTCTCGTTCGCGGCGGCCGCCGCCGCTGCCTCCATTCTCCAGCGCCGGCACCAGCTCGGCAGCCACAAGGCGGAGGTGGTGCTGCTCTTTGCCGGCGCGACCGCGACGTCGGTGCTTCGGGTCGTGGCGCACCGTCACTTTCCCACCGACGTGGTCGCCGGCGCCGTGCTCGGGTCCGCCATCGGATGGGTCGTCCCCCAACTGCATGGCGCGCGTTGAGGCGGATCGTGATGCAGGTCACGCGCGGGGCAGAAGCGGCGACCTATTCGGGGGTCGCTGCGCGCCTTAGGTTGAAGGCCATGCGGATACCGTTCATGAATCGTGCGGCGACCATGGCGGTCCTGCTCCTCGTCGGCGCGGGAGCGGCGGCGCGCCCGGCGGCGGCCCAGAACCAGCCGAGCCCGCGCGAGCCGCGCGGCTTCGACTTCTCGCCTAACGGGGTGTGGCGGCGGCGGGCCAACGCGGTGCGGGCCGCGCGGCTGAGCGCGCTGGCGCGCGGCGACGTTGCCGCCCTCAACGGGCCCATGGCGGCGGCGAATCTGGTCGGGCCCAACCTCTGCGGCCAGGGGCCGCTCGTGGTGTGCGGCACCCAGTTCAATCCCGTCGTGCTGGTGCAATTCAAGAACACCTCGGCGGGAACGCTGCGCGCGCCGGCCGAGTACGACGCCACGCTGCTCGC
>JAYTEN010000281.1:0-6132 GCA_043735145.1 Gemmatimonadota bacterium
CTTCCAGCACGTGGATGGGCGCGACCGCTCGACCTGGAAGGATTTCGCGATCCTGCTGCGCGACGGCACGACGCGTGACCGGGTCGAGGCCGCGCTGAGCGCGGAAGAGATCCAGACCAAGCGTTACTTCCGGCCCGCGCACGCGATGCGCGCGTACCGCCGGTGGACGAGCGGTCCGCTGCCGGTGACGGAGGACGTGTACGCGCGGATTCTCTGCATTCCGATCTTCAATGAGTTGCCGGACGCGGACATCGACCGGATCGCGGACGTCGTGCGCCGCGCCGCGAGCTAGTGCCCTGAACGGCGCGCTGCGCCGCGGGATCCAGGGCGGCTACCTCAACCTCCTCGTCACCTGGGGGGTGCAGGCGGCGCTCGTTCCGCTGCTGCTCCACCACCTCGGCCGCGACGCCTTTGGTCTCTTCGCCACACTCACGTCACTGGCGGGCTACTTCGCGCTGCTCACCTTCGGCAGCGCGCTCACGGTGCCGCGGTACGTCGCGCAGCATGCGGCGCGCAACGATCGCGTCGGGCTGAGCGCATTCGTGTCGACGTATTTCGTCGTACACCTCGCGGTGGCGGCGATCGGGGTCGCCATCGCACTGGCGCTGTCGCCGGTGCTGAGCGCGAAGCTCACGGTGCCGCTGGGATTGCAGCCGCTGATTCCGCGGGCGTGGGCGCTCGTGGTGGGGGCGTGGGCGCTGGGCCTGATGGGCGGCCTCTGCCAGAGTTTTCTCAATGGCGTCGGCGACGTCGCGATCGCGAATCTCGCCAACAGCATCCGGTCGCTGCTCACGCTACTGGCGGCAGGGATCGCGATCGCGTCGGGCCACGGGATCAGCGGGGTGCTCGGCGCGCTGATGGTTGCGTCGCTGCTGGGCAGCGTGATCGCCTACGGGCTGGTGCGGCATCGCCGGCCCGACATCGAGATCGCGCCGTCGCTGGCGAGCCGGGCGATCCTGCGCGAGACGCTGCGGCCCGCGTCGCTCTACTTCCTGATGCAGATCGCCGCGCTCGTGGTGACGGGGACCGACAACGTGATCATCGGCTCGGTGCTCGGCGTGGGCGAGGTCGCGGGGTACGCCGTCGCCTTTCAGCTCTGGGCGATGGGCCTGGCGCTGCTGTGGAGCGGCGTGGACGCGCTCCAGCCGTTCATCACCAGGTGGGATGTCGAGAACGAGACGGAAAAGCTGCGCGGCGCGTATCTGAGGGCGACGGCCTTTTCCGTAGCGGGCGCCGGGCTTTTCGCGCTGGTGCTCGTGGGGTGGGGGCAGGACATCGTGCGGCTCTGGGTGGGCGGCGCGGTGAGTGTGGATCGGCGCGTCCTGGCGGTCTTCGCGGGGATGCTGCTCACCGCGACCCCGATCCACACGGCGGCGCTGGTCCTTGCCGGGCTCGGCAAGCACAAGCCCGTGGCGCTGGGCGGCGCCGCCGAGGCGGCGCTCAACCTGGTGATTTCGCTGGTGCTGGTCCGGTCGCTGGGGGTGCTCGGGGTAGCGCTGGGCACGCTGCTTTCGGGAATGGTGACGAACTTCTGGATCGCGCCGCTCACCGCGAACCGGGCGTTAGGTATCAGCGGCGGCACCTACCTGCGCTGGATCGCTCCAGCGCTGTCGCCCGCGGCGGTGGCGCTGGCCATGCTCCTGCTTCGGCCCTAGGGGAGTCCCCCGAGCGGCCGCAGGAAGTGTACCGTCAGCAGCCGCTGTTCTTCCTCCTGCCTCCCCAGTGGCCGGCGCCGAAACCCGGCGGTCCGGGTCAGCGTGAAGATCCGCCTCGGCACCAGGACGTTGGGCTGGATCTCGCGGAAGTCGGCTACCACCTCGATCGACAGCAGGTCGGGGAGCGCATCCGCGGGCACGACCCGCACGCCGACGCGGAGCAGCCGCCAGCTGCGGGCATCGAGCCATGCCTCGCCCTCGACATCGAAGCTGAGCAGTGGCCTCCGCGCGTCGAACGCGACCAGCACCGCGGCCACGCCGTCCAGCGCCGTTTCGCCCGCATAACGAAAGCAGTGGCGCGCACTGAAGGTGCTGTCGGCCAGGTCCGCGAGCTGCGGGACCTGCACCACCCGCGCCGGGCGCCCGCGGGGACCCAGTCCCGGCCGGAAGATCCGTCCCGGCTCATACTTCAGGCGCTCGTCGCTCCGCACCGTGATGGTATCGATCCCCTGCCACGTGGTGTTTTCCTGCGCGCCAATCTCGCTGGCGGCGCGCTCCATCCGATAAACAAAGGGGTACTCGTCCGCCAGCAGCTGGTAGCGCCGCGCGTTCTCGAAGAGCTGGGCGAGGATGATCGGGAGGTCCGCGTTGCCGTCGTCGCCGCCTCCGAGGCCGGCATGGCAGCGGGGATCCGCCGATACCGCGATCGCGCGAAGGCGCACCGGCAGGTGGTGCAGCGCGATCAGGATCGTGGCCGCCGAGGAGTCGGCGTTCACGGTCGTGTCGAGCGGCGCGTAACCCACCTGCCTGACCGACAGCCGGTAATTGCCCGGCGGCACATTCGGAAAGACGAACGCTCCCGATGCGTCGGCGAAGATCCGGCGCCCGGCACCCAGCTCGACCGACGCATAGGCGACCGCGGCGGAGTCGCTCGAAACCACGCCGCGAACGACCAGCCGACCCTGCGCCGCGAGGCCCGTGGGCCACACGCCGAGAGCGGCCGCGAGGACCGCGGACCGGGGCGTGGTCATTCGCCCCGCGGCGCTTCCCCCAGCCGCCGGGCGATGCCACGTGGCAGCGCCTTCTCCATCCGCCCCAGCTGGAACCCGGCCATCCGCGCCATCTCGTAGACCGCCGCGTGCGACGCCGCGATCGGGCCATGCTCGCGGCCGATGGACGCCAGCTCGCGGGCGAGATGCGCCAGCCCCGCGCTCCAGACACCGCCCGTCAGGCCGAGCTGCTCGAGCGACGAGCCGCTGTCGAAGTTCCGCCGGAACGCGCGGCCTAACGACAGACGGTGCCCGTGGTACACGGCCGCCCCGGGCACGTAACGGATGGTGTGCCCCGCCCGCAGCGCCTCGAGCGCCCAGGCCTGGTCCTCGCTCATCACGATGTCGGGGAACGGCAACCGCTCCCATGCCGACCAGCGCATGGCCCCGAACGCGTTGGAGAAGAGCGTGGCGCCGGGGCCGAAGCCGGCGCCGTGGGTGGCGGCGGTCATGGTGCGGGGGCGATCGGGATAGTTGGTCGCCACCATGAAGGCTTCCTCGGGCGACGCGCCGCGCGGAATCTGGCGGCCAAAGGCGCCGGCGACCGTCGCGTCGTCGAAGGCCGCGAGCAGCGGCGCCAGCCAGGCGTCGCCCACCGGCTCGACGTCCTGGGTCATGAAGAGGAGCACGTCGCCGGTGGCGTGCGACGCGGCGCGGTTGCGGGCGCTCGCGTGGCCGAAGCGGGCGCCGCCGAGGTCGAGCACCGTCGCCCCCGCGGCCTCCAGGAGCGCCACGCTATCGTCGCGAGAGCCCGAATCGATCGCGATGAGCTCGATCTCGTGGCCGCCGCGACTCCTGTCGACCGCCGACAGGAGTGCGGGAAGCGTCGCCGCGCCGTTCAGCGTGGGAATGATGATCGAAATGCGCATGTTGCGTGGAGGCTCAGGGCCTTGGCGACTTGGCGACTTGGCGACTCGGCATCTGGGTATCGCCCTGGACCACGGAAATGAAGAACGATCCGAACATCAGTTGCGCCCCAACCACCAGCAGCGTCAGGCCGACCAATGCCGGCCGGACCGCGAACAGTGTGCCGCGCCCCGCGCCCAGCCAGTCCGCGAGGATCCAGCCGTTCACGCCGAGCCCGGCGCCCAGAAACGCGCCGCCTAGCAGCAGTCCGCGCTCGAGGGTGAACCGCGCATCCAGGAACGCGAGCCACCGGTCGCTCACGTGCAGCTCGGCGCGCGAGAAGGCCTTGGCGGCGAGGCCGAGGACGACAAGCTGCACGCCGAGGATCGCCAGCGCGCTGGCGACGAACATGAAATGGAAATCGAAGCTCATGGCGCCGATGCGCAGCGGCCCCGGCAGCAGCGCGCCGAGGACAATGGTACCGATGAGCAGCATCGCGAGGCCCGGCGCCAGGAAGAGCGGCGTGGGCGAAAGCAGCAGCATGAAGCGCAGGTGGCGCCAGCCGTCGCGAAAGCTGCGCAGCTTCGACTCGCCCTCACGTGGATGGTAGACAATGGGGATCTCGCCGACCTTCAGCCGCTGCCGGATGGCGACGGCGATCATCTCCGACGCGTATTCCATGCCGTTGGTGCGCAGACGCATCCGCTCGTTGGCCTCGCGCGTCATCGCGCGCATGCCGCAGTGCGCATCCGACACCCGCTGCCCGAAGAAGACGCCGAGGATCCCGGTGAGCACCGGGTTGCCGATGTAGCGGTGCAGCCAGGGCATCGCGCCCGGAAGGATCTTCCCCGCGAACCGCGACCCGATCACCAGGTCGTCGCCGGCTTTCAGCTTCTCGACAAAGGCGGGGATATCCTCGAAGGGATAGGTGCCGTCGGCGTCCATCATCACGAGATACTTCCCGCACGCCGCGGCGAGGCCGCCCTGGTAGGCCGCGCCGTAGCCGCGCAGCGGCACCCGCGCCACGCGCGCGCCCGCCGCCTCGGCGAGCTCGGCCGATCCGTCGGTCGAGCCGTTGTCGGCGACGACTACCTCGCCCACCAGGCCGGCGGTATCGAGCGCGGCGCGCGCCCGCCGCACGCAGGTCGCGACCATCGCCGACTCGTTGAGGCACGGCATCACCACCGAGACGTCGATGTCGTTCATGCGCCCCGGTGAATGCGGAAGGCGAAGAGCTGGCCCGGCCAGACGCGGATCAGCTCGAGATAGCCGGGACGCCGGGAGAGCAGTTCGTCCACCGTCGGCGCCGCTTCGGAGCCGGGGCCGGTCAGGATCAGGTGGGTGGCGCCGCTGCGCTCCAGCCAGGCGTGGAGCGAATCGGCGCCGAAGCTGACGCCGGTGCGGCCCGTCACTCGCCACACGAACGACGGCACCGCGCGGCGGCCGGTGTAGAGCCAGATGAGGGCCTCATCTTCGCCCGCGATGATGGCGGTGGAATCGGTTGCGGTGCGGATCCACGGCAGGATGTCATTCATCGTGTCGGAGATCCCGACCTGCGTGGTCGTCGCGAAGCCCCTGGCGTAGCCGCGGATCTGGCCGATCGCGAATCCGATGATCACGGCGCACGCGGCGACCCAGCTCAGCGGACTGGTGCGGCCCCAGATCTTCGACCGGGTGCTGCCGAGCTGGAGCAGGCCGAGGGGAAACGCGACGGCAATCCAGGGCAGCGCACCCCAGATGAAGCGGTCGGGCGCATACGGCCAGACTGCAACGATGGCGAGGTAGCACCAGAGCATCCACCCGACCGACGGCGCGACCTGCGTCAGCGCGACGAAGCCGGCGAACAGCACCAGCAGCGCGTTGAGGCCCAGGATGACGCGGAAGATCTCGGGCATCGGCGGCAGCGCGATCGCCGCGAGCGGACGCGCCACCTCCAGGAAGCTCTGGCCCGTGAGGAAACCGGTGCCGTTCTGGCGCAGCAGGTCGCCATAGGTGCCGTAGTTCGACGCGATGAGCGGGTCGACGCCGGCATGGTGCGCGGACGACCAGATCACCCACGGCAGCACCAGCAGCGCGGCGGGAATCGCGGCCGCGGCGGCTTCCTTCCAGCGGCGCCGCACCGCGAAGGCGAGCACGATGCCGCCGATCACCGTGACACCGATGGAGCGCGTCTCGGTCGCCGTGCCGGCGAGAATCCCGGCGAGCGTCGCGAGCTTCATCGCGCGGCCGCCTTCGCTGCTCACGGCGGCGTCGGCGGCCCAGCATGCCGCGGCGGCGAACACCAGAAAGAGCGGCTCGGAAAAGAGCACCGTCGCGACGGCCACCATCGGCACCGCGGTCGCGGCGAGGACGATCACCAGCGCCGTCAGCCAGCGCGGCAGCGCCACCCGCGCCGCGAGGTGCGCGGTCATCAGCGCCGCCGCGACGCCCATGAAGACGGCGTTGGCGCCGCGCATCAGCCGCACGTTGTCGGGAAAGGCCGGCCACAACTTCCAGAGCGCGGCGAGGAACGCGGGATAGGCGAACGGATAGTGCACGCCGGCAGGAGCACCCGGCAGGTACGGCAGGTGATATCCGCCGCC
>JAYTEN010000282.1:0-16408 GCA_043735145.1 Gemmatimonadota bacterium
CTGACCGACGACACCCGCCACCTGCTCAACGCCACGCGCCTCGCCATGATGAAGAAGGGCGCGATGGTGGTGAACGCGGCGCGCGGCGCGCTGATCGACGATGCCGCGCTGATCGCCGCGCTGGAATCCGGCCAGCTGTCCGGCGCCGCGCTCGACGTCTTCGAGCCGGAACCGCTGCCGGGCGACTCGCCGCTGCGCCGGGCGCCCAACATCATCCTGACCCCGCACCTCGGCGCGTCCACGAAGGAAGCGCAGACGCGGGTAGCCGCGGAAATCGCCGAAGCGGTGCGCGACGCGCTCCTCAAGGGCGACCTGCGCAGCGCGGTCAACCTGTCGGGTCTTGATGCCGGCCATGTCGCCGCGAGCAAGACGCTCATCGAGCTCGCCGGGCGCATGGGCAAGCTCGCCTTTACGTTAGGCGGCGGCGCGGTCGAATCGGTGGACGTCACGTATCGGGGCACCGACGATCACGCCGCCGACACCGCGGGCATCGCGGTGCTCAAGGGCGTGCTGTCGGCGACCGGCATGCACCGCGTGTCGCTGGTCAACGCGGCGCACATTGCGCGGCAGCGCGGCATCCGCGTCACCCGGCGCGCCCAGGATCCCGACGTGTTCCGGGAAAGCCTGGTGGTGGAGCTGACGTCAGGCGGAAGGAAGGTGTCGGTGACCGGCGCGCTGCTGGGCGAGGGCCGCGCGCGCATCATCGCCATCGGCGATCACGTCGTGGACGTCGAGCCGCAGGGCACGCTGGTCGTCATCACCAACCGCAACGTGCCCGGCGTGGTGGGCAAGGTCGGCACGATTCTCGGCAGCGCCGGCGTGAACATCAGCGACTACCACCAGGCCCGGCCGCCGAAGCCCGGCGACGACGCGCTGGCCGCCATCACGGTCGATGTGCGGGTGCCGGTTCCCGTCCAGGATGAGTTGAGAAAACTGCCCGAAGTGACTGGGGTGTGGCAGGTTGAGCTGACCTAACGAGGGGTAGGGGGTAAAGGGTAAGGGGTACCCCATACCCCATACCCCTTACCCCTTTTGCAGCCGGAAGCTCTGCACCGCCGCCCCGAGCCGGTCGGCCGCCGCGGCGAGGGCGTGCGCCGACGCCGCGATTTCCTGCGTTGCCGCCGTCTGCTGTTGCGAGCTGGCGGCGATCTCCTCGGTGCTCGCCACGAATGACTCGGTGCTGGTCGTCAGCTGCTCCAGCCGCGTCGCGATCTCTCCCACCAGCGCCTCCGACTCCGCCGCCGAGCGGGTGATCTCGGTCGACCAGCGGTCGTTTTCCGCGGCCGCCGTCGACACTTTCGACAGGCCCTCGACCGCGCCCCGCGCCGCCTGGCGCGACGTCTCGCTACCCGCCGCCGCGCGCGTCATCGCGTCAGTGGTCGCGCGCACCCGCTTCAGCACCTGCTGCACCGTTCCTTCCGTCGTCACCGCGGCCTGCGCCGCCTGGACGGCGAGCTTGCGGACTTCGTCGGCCACCACGGCGAAGCCCTTGCCGCTCTCGCCGGCGCGCGACGCTTCGATGGCGGCGTTCAGGGCCAGCATGTTGGTCTGGGTCGCGATGGCCTTGGTCTGGGCCACGAACCGCGAGATCTGCTGGGATGCGTCCATCAGCGCGCGCGCCTCGCTCGCGCCCTGCTCGACGTCGCCCGCCATCTTCTCGAGGGTGACGCTGCTCGCCTCGAGCTGGCGCCGGTGCGTCGCCGACAGCGCGGCCAGCGCGGCGTTGCGGTCCGCCGCCTCGCGCGCCGTGGACGCCAGCCGCTGCGCGATGGAGAGGATGCGGTTGGTGTCGGCCGCCGCGGCCTTCACCACCTCGGACTGTTCCTGGGCGCGCCGGGTGAGGTCCTGCGTGGTGTTCGCCATCTCCACGCCGGCCGCCGCCATCTGCTGGGTCGACGCCGAAATCTCGGCCGCCATCGCGGCGGCCTCGTCCGACGCGGAGCGGATCGCGCCGACGAGACGGCGCAGCGCGCTCACCATGCCGCCGATGGCGCGGGACAAGTGGCTGACTTCCGCCGTGCCCTGAGCCGCGTCGACCTCGTGCGACAGGTTACCCTGCGCGACGGCGTCGGCGGCATCGGCCAGCCGCGTGATGGGCCGCGACATGTGCCGCTGCAGCCACGCGCTCGAGTAGGTCACGCCGCCGAACAGCAGGATGAGCAGCACGATCGTCAGACTCAGCACCACGCGGCCCACCACGTCGACGGCATGATAGAGGCGTGATTCGGGCTGCCGCATGACGACGCGCCAGTTGGTGCCGGGCACGACGGCGAGTGCGGCACGCTGGGTGCCCGGGCCGTCGCCGACCGTCGTGAAGGTCGTGGTGTCGCCGCGCGGCGCGGGCACGTCATAGGGCGCGGGCTGGAGCATGGCCCCGCCCGGCGCGATGATCAGCCGTCCCGAGCGGTCCACCAGCTCGGTGGTGAAGGCGGTGTCGGTCGAAGCCGCCAGCTCGGAAAGCCGGCGCAGGTCCACCGCCGCCTTGACGACGCCGAGGCGCAGCGCCGCGTCGCCGGCGACGGGCGAGGCGATATCCACCGACATCGCGCCCGCACTCGAATCGAAGGCGGGCTGCCCCATCCACGCTTCGCCCCGCGAGGCCCGCTGCCACCACTCTTCGTCGCTCTGGACGAAGTCCGACGTCCGGCCCGAGGCCGCGGCGACGAAGCCGTGGGACTCGGTCACGAAGATCTCGGCAAACTCGCCGCGGTGGACGATGCGCTGGAGGTACGCGGTCACGGCGGGGTCGACGTCGAGCGTCGGCGAGGCCTGCATCTCGCGCTCGAGCTCGTTGGTGCCCTTGAGCGGCATGCCGCGCTGCACGGCGAGCGCCGCGCCGGCGCGGGCGGCGGCGATGACGGACGGCGCGGAGGCGAGGATATCGATCGCTTCCCGGCGGTCGTGGAGATACAGGTCGATCGTCAGGGCGGTGCGCTCGGCCACGCTGCTGAGCTTGCGATCGGCGTCACCACTGAGGTAGCGGCGCGTGACGCGATGGACGGCGAGGGCGGCCAGCACCACGATCAGCGTGCCTACCAGCAGACCGATCGACGTGACGAGACTGGCGAGGGAACGCTCATGGCGAGCGGCGGAGGGCGTCACCGGCGTCAAGGTAGGGATGGCCCCACGGGGCCGCAAGCCGCTAGTTTTCCAGCACAATGGCCGAACTGCACGACGATTCCTACGACCCCCAGGCGGTCGAGCGGACCTGGCAGGCGCGGTGGGAGGAGCGGGGCACCAACCGCGCGGACCTGACCGGCGCGCGGCGCCCCTTCTTCAACCTCATGATGTTTCCGTATCCCTCCGCCGAGGGGCTGCATGTCGGCAACGTCTTCGCCTTTACCGGCGCCGACATCTACGGCCGCTACCGGCGGCTGCGCGGCGACAACGTCTTCGAGCCGCTCGGCTACGACGCCTTCGGGATCCATTCCGAGAACTTCGCGCTCAAGATGGGCATCCATCCCGCCGAGCTGATCCCGCGCAACGTGGCGCGCTTCGGCGCGCAGCTGCGGCGCGTGGGGCTCATGGTGGACTGGCGCTACGAGCTGTCGACCACCGATCCGCGCTACTACCGGTGGACGCAGTGGGTCTTCCTCCAGCTGTTCAAGGCGGGGCTCGTCTACCGCAAGCGCGCGCCGGTGAACTGGTGCCCGAAGGACAAGACCGTCCTTGCGAACGAGCAGGTGATCGCGGGCCGCTGCGAGCGCTGCGATGCGCTGGTGGAGCAGCGCTTCCTCGAGCAGTGGTACTGCGGCATCACGAAATACGCCGACCGGCTGCTCGACCATCTCGAGACGCTCGACTGGTCGCAGTCCACGCGGCTCCTCCAGGGCAACTGGATCGGCCGGTCGGACGGCGCCGAGCTGGTGTTCGAGACGCCCGTCGGCCAGCGGATCACGGTGTTCACGACGCGGCCCGATACCGTCTACGGCGCGACCTACATGGTGCTCGCCCCGGAGCATCCGCTGGTGGATGCCATCACCACCGCCGAGCAGCGCCTGGCTGTGATCGCGTACCAGCGCGAAGTGGCGTCGAAGGACCTGGTGTCGCGCAGGGTGGGCGAGAAGGACAAGACCGGCGTCTTCACCGGCGCCTATGCGCGCAACCCGGCAACGGGCGAGAGCGTGCCGGTGTGGATCGCCGACTACGTGCTGATGGAGTACGGCACCGGTGCGATCATGGCGGTGCCGGGCCACGACGAGCGCGACTTCGAGTTCGCGACCAAGTACAAGCTGCCGATAGTGCGTGTCGTCGCGGCCGCGGGCCAGGGCGCGTCGACGCCGCTCGCGTCGGCGGAGTCCGACATTCCCGCCGGCACCCTCGTGAACAGCGGCGAGTTCGACGGCGTCCGTTGGGAGGAGGCGAAGAAGTCGATCACCGCGAAGCTGGCGGCGAAGGGACTTGGCAAGGCGACACAGACCTACCGGCTGCACGACTGGTGCATCTCGCGGCAGCGGTACTGGGGCCCTCCGATTCCGATCATCTACTGCGACGATCATGGCCCGGTGCCGGTGCCCGAAACGGATCTACCGGTGCTGCTCCCGATGGTCGAGGATACCCGGCCCGACGATTCGGGGATCTCGCCGCTGGCGCGCCACGAGGAGTGGTATCGCGTGCCGTGCCCGACGTGTGGCAAGCCCGGGCGTCGCGAGACCGACGTGTCGGATACCTTCCTCGACTCGTCGTGGTACTTCCTGCGCTATCCGTCCGCCGACCGCGACGACGTGCCGTTCGATCCGGAGATCACGAAGCGCTGGCTGCCGGTGGCGTCGTACATCGGCGGCAACGAGCACGCGGTGTTGCACCTGCTGTATTCCCGGTTCGTGACGATGGCGCTGCACGATCTCGGCCTCATCAATTTCGAGGAGCCGTTCGTGAAGTTCCGCGCCCACGGCACGATCGTGAAGGACGGCTCCAAGATGTCGAAGTCGCGCGGCAACGTTGTCGTGCCCGACCAGTACATCGAGCAGTGGGGCGCCGACACCTTCCGCATGTACCTGATGTTCCTCGGCCCCTACCAGGAAGGCGGAGATTTTCGCGACGCGGGGATCTCGGGTATCCGCAGGTTCCTGGACAAAGTCTGGGGACTGGTCGCCGAGGGACTGGGGGACTGGGGGACGGCGGGACCGGATAGTCGGGGACGGGGGACCGGGAGCCGCGGACCGGGTGCGTCGCCCGATTCGCTGACGCGCCTCATGCACCGCACCATCCGGAAAGTCACGACCGACACCGAGACGCTGAACTACAACACCGCGATCTCGGCGATGATGGAATACGTGAACGCCGCGCGCGAAGCCGGCGGTGTCACGCGCGCGCAAGTCGAGCCGCTGGTGCTGATGCTCGCGCCTTATGCGCCGCACTTTGCCGAGGAATGCTGGGAGCGCCTTGGCGGCAAGGGCAGCGTGATGGACGCGAGCTGGCCGGAGTTCGACGCCGAGGCTTCGCTCGAGAATCAGATCGAAGTCGTGGTGCAGGTGAACGGGAAGGTTCGGGGCCGTCTCACCCTGCCGCGGGGAACAGCGCAAGAGATTGCAGTCAAGGCTGCGATGGCCCAAGAGGGGGTCCGGAAGTTCACCGATGGCAAGGACATCAGAAAAACGATCTATGTGCAGGACAGGCTCGTAAGCCTTGTAGTCTGACAGTGTTAGAAGTGCGTAGTACGTAGTGCGTAGTGCGTAGGAAAGCGCGCTGAACTACTACGCACCCATTCTGCGACTCTTTCCCTCCCGCGTGCATCTCTAGTAACGTGACCGTCATGGCCGACACGATCCCCCTGGCAGAGGCGCGCAGCCTCATCGCGAGGGCCAGAGCAGGCGACGAGAGCGCCCTGGAGCAGTTGTACCGGGCGTATGAGGGAAGCGTGTACAATCTCGCGCGGCGCCTGACGAAGACGGCGGAAGACGCCGAGGACGTGCTCCAGGAGACCTTCCTCGAGGTGTGCCGGTCCCTGGGCAGCTGGCGTGGCGATGGGTCGCTCTGGGGCTGGGTCCGCACGATCACCGCGAGCAAGGCGCTGATGCGCTACCGCCGCGAGAAGGTGCGCGAGACCGATGTGCTGGACGATGAGACGGGTGCCGGCTCGCGCGGCGATGACGTGCCGCTGCGGCTCGATCTCGAGAGTGCGATGGCGCGGCTGCCCGAACGCTCCCGCGCGGTGGTGTGGCTGCATGATGTCGAGGGATACACTCACGAAGAAATCGCCGAGCTGATGGGGATGACGACGAGCTTCTCGAAATCCCAGCTCGCCCGGGCGCACCAGAAGCTGCGCGTCTGGTTAGGCGAAGGAGCCTTGTCATGACGGACCGGCACGCCACGATGGACGAGCTGCTCGCGCTGCGCGATGGCGAAGGCGGTCAGTGGACGAGGGAGCACGCGGTGTCCTGCGCCGCCTGTTCGGCCGAGTTGTTCCGGCTGGATCAGATGCGGGCGCGGCTCAAGGCCTTGCCGACGCTGGCGCCGCCGCGGGACCGCTGGGCGGAGATCCGGGTGCGGGCTCGCCGGGACCGGCGCGCGCGGTGGATGCGCGGGGTGGCCGGCATCGCGGCGGCGGCGGCGCTGACGGGGCTGACATTCGTGGCCCTCCAGCCGAAGCCGGAAGCGGCGGCGAGCGAGCAGGCCGCGCTCGACCGGGCGATGGCCCGCTCGCAGGCGCTGGAGCAGACGCTGAAGTCCATCGGTTCGGACCGCCAGGTGATGAACGGCGACGCGGCGCGCGTCGTCGCCGAGCTGGAAGACCGGCTGGGTCGCATCGACGCGCAGCTCAATCAGCCGAGTGTGTGGGGTCCGGCCCGCGGCGCCGCGGCCGACCTGTGGCAGGAGCGCGCCGGCGTCCTCGGCGCGCTGGTGGATGTTCGGACGACGAGGGCGGCGTTTGCGGGACTCTGAAGCCGTCGAAACGTCAAAGCGTCGAAGCGTCAAAGCGTTGGCTACAGGAAAGACAACAATACGAACGTTTCGACGCTTCGACATTCGACGCTTCGACGTTCTCATCAAGGAGTATCACCATGCGACGGTATCTCGGTGTCACCCTCATGCTCAGCGCGGTGGCCATCGCCGCGCAGGCGCAGGACACGGTTGTACGGGTGCGCCCACGCAGTCCGGACCGCACGTTCACCTTCTCGATGGGCCCCGACGAGATGCGCATCGACATGCGTCGCGGCCGGCTCGGCATCACCGTGGACCTGCGGCCCGACGCCGCGCGTGACACCGTCGGCGCGCGGGTGTCCGGCGTGACCCCGGGCGGCGCGGCTGACCGTGCCGGCGTGCAGACCGGCGACATCGTGACGCGGCTCAACGGCGCGCGGCTGGTCAGCGACGCCGGGCGCAGCGAAGAGGACGAGGACCGCTCGCGTCCCGGCATGCGCCTCATCAACCTCGCTTCGCGCCTCGAGGCCGGCGACACGGTGCGCCTCGACGTGCGCCGCGACAGCCGGAACCTGACGCTCACCTTCGCGGCCGACCGCACCGACATGGATCAGCTGGTCGAGCGCATGCGGATCCCCGGCGGCGGCGGCCCGACGTTCATGCGCCAGTTCGGCTCCGGTATGCCGGGCGCGCCCTTCGGCATGGACATGCAGGGCCCGACCTCCGGCACCATGCGGTTGATGGTCTCGGGCAACGGCCTCGGCGACCTCGAGCTGGTCAAGGTCACGCCGCAGCTGGCCAGCGGCCTGGGCATCGCCGAAGGATTGCTGGTGGTGTCGATCGACAGCGCCAGCACCCTCGGCCTCCAGGCCGGCGATGTGATCACGTCGATCGCGGGCCGCCGCCCGACGAGCCCGGTGCACGCGATGCGCATCCTGTCGTCGTACGACGCGGGAGAATCGGTCAGCTTCGACGTCACGCGCCGCGGCCGCCGCACCACCGTGGCGGGGAAGCTGCCCGAGGCGCGACAGCACGAGTGGCGGATCAGCCCCAACAGCTTCGACGGCGATATGCCGGGACTGTTCGAGCGTTCGTTCGAGCGGATGATGCCGCTGATGGAGCGCGGTGAGCCGATGATGCCCAGAATCGAGCGTGAGGGTCTGCCGCGGAGATCGATGAGCTTCGAAGGAAAAGTCTGACGCACCGGTGATGCCGAGGGGCGCCCCGTGCGGGCGCCCTTTGTTTGTCCGCGGTTACCGGCTCGTTCCCATCAGCATGGCATTCTGCAGCAAGCGATACGTGCTCCGCCAGAACAGCCGGTAGACGGGACTGTCGGCGAAGAGCACGACGTGTCCGCTCCCCTTGTTCTCCACCACCGCCCACGCCGTATTCCGCAGCAGGCGCTCGGTGTTCCCGGGCCAGGTGAAGCCGGACAGCGTCAGACTGTCGCCGGTGAAGGCGACGGGGTTGGAGCCGGCGCGCGACGCCTTGAAGAACTGGTCGCCGCTCATCATCACCGGCAGCCGCGCCGGCTCGTACCCCAGGGTGAGCCAGTGGCCCTGGTCGAGCGTCGCGCGGAAGATCGATCCGGGCACCTCGAGCGGCTTGGCGCCGTTAGGCGCCGTCGCCGACACGAGGGGCGGCGCGGGGCGCTGATCCGCCGTGACGATGGTGTCGCGCGCGGTGAGCGAGTCGGCCTTTGATGAATCGCCTTCGCCCACGATCCGCGCGCTGGTCCAGTCCACCCTGGCACGCATCGCGAAGCGCGCGCCGCCCTGCCAGCCGATGAAGACGCCGCCGCGGCCGATCCACTCGGCCACCCGCTTCACGCCTTCCTCCCCCAGCTCGCGCTCGTAACGGCCCGCCGACCCGCCGGGAAAAACGATCACGTTGTAGTCGTCGAGGTTGCTCATCCCGCCGATTGCGCCGGTGCGCACCGGCGTGAAGGGCACGCGCATCGTCCGCTCCAGGAAATACCAGAGTGCGCCGTACTCGGTGTCCCATACCCCATCGCCCGCGGCGACGAGGATGCGCGGTGCGTGCAGCGCGAACACGTCTTCGCTGCCGGTGCCGACGGGCCCGCTGTCGGGATAGGCGGACTGGACCGCGGTGACGTCCACGCCGAAGCGCCGAGCCATCGGCGCGATGCTGTCGTGCACCGATTCGGGATTCCGCTCCATGCGCAGCACAAACGTGCCGCGCGGCCAGGTGCGGCCACCGGCGCGCATGGGCCGTGCCGCCGCGCTGACGCGGAAGCCGGCGCCGAGCAGCGCCGCCGCGAGTCCGCCCGCGCCGTTGCGGTCGTTCGGGAAGACGTAGGCCGAGCGCGCGCGTCCGCCCGTGAGTCCGCCGACCCCCGCGAGGGTGCCCGCCGCGTCGTCGCTTTCCGGCAGCGCGACGGCATCGCCCGCGATCGGCGCCGCATCCTCGGTCCACCAGGCCTCGACGCCGAAAGTGTAGGGCAGCGCCCACGCGGTGACGTCGTAGAACTGGAATCCCTCGCGGTCGCCCTCGTTGCCGCGCCGGGCATTGCGCGCGCGGCGCGCCAGCTGCTCGCGCGCGAAGTCGGGGTCGAGCTGCGCCTGCGGCTCGAGGATCGCGCGCGCCAGCCGCCCTTGCGGCTGGGCGAGATCGACGATGTACGAGCCGGCGGGGAAAGTCTGCCGACCGCCGCGGCCGGTGCCCGCGAGGTAGTCGTGCGCCAGCGCCGCCGTCGCGGCGGCGCCGGTGCGGGTGACCTCGATCCCGCCCCGCAGCAGCACCTCCACCAGCTCGGCGGCGCGCCGCGGGTCGTTGCCGGGCACGATGACGACGCGCTTCATCGGCGCGGCGCGCGCTTCCTCCATCGCGGTGCGGCGGAAGTCGTAGTAGTCGCGCAGCCGCGCGAGGCGGTGCCGCGCGGTGGCTTCGACGGTCGCGAGCGAGGCGGTGAAGTGCTTGGCGATGGCGCCGGCGAGGGTCGCGACAGTGCCGTCGTCGCGGCGCCAGGCGAGGCCCATGTCGCCGCCGCCGTCGGTCTCGTAGGTCATGCCGGTGGCGCCGTTCAGCGCCGGCCAGCTGTCCCAGTAGCCGGTATAGAAGAGGTCGAAGACATCGCGCACGTAGTACGGCCAGCCATAGCGGTCGAAGGCCGCGGCATTCGCCACGCCGATGGTGTCGGTCCAGCGCGACGTCTGCGCCGGCACGTTGCGATTCACGGGGGTCGCCCAGGGCGGGAAGTAGAACTGCGAGAGCTGGCCGTGGTGGTCCACGAAGACCTGCGGGTGCCACTCCAGCAGCGTCTTCGCCTCGTTCTGGGTCTCGCGCTGGCTCATCACCAGCGCGTCGCGGTTGAGGTCGATCTGGTAATGGTTGTTGTTGGTGCTCATCCCCCACGGCGCGTCGTGCTCGAGCGCCGCGTGGTCGGCGGCGCCGGTGCCGAAGGCGTTGTACCAGGCGACGAAGCGCTCGTGGCTCTCGGGGTTGTGGGCGGGGCGGATCAGGACGACGGCGTCGCGCAGCGTCTCGAGGGTCGCGGGCTCGTTCGACGCGGCGTACTGGTAGATCGCCTGGATGCCGGTCTCGAAGGCCGACGTCTCGTTGCCGTCGTTGGCGTAGTTGAGCCAGACGGTCGCTGGCAAGTCGGCCATGAGCGGCTCGGCCGTGGCGGGCGTCGTGGCGCGCGGATCGGCGAGCCGCGCGGTGCGGGCGCGGATGTCGTCGAGGTGGCGGATGTTCTCGGGACTGCTGATGGCGACGAGGTAGAGGGTGCGATGCTCCTCGGAGCGGCCCGTCTCGAAGACGCGGACGCGGTCGGGCGCGGCCGCGGCGATGGCGCGCAGCACCCGCTCCATGTTGCCGTAGTCGGTGTGGAACTGGCCCGGCTCGTAGCCGAGGATCCCGCTGGGGCGCGGCACCTCGGGGCGGTACGGCCCGTGCTCGTAGAAGTCGAAGCGCGCGGTCTGTGCGGCGAGGGGCGCGGCGAACAGCGCGGTGACGAAAGCGATGGTCAGGGTGCGACGCATGGGCCCGGTTGGTTGAGGTCGCGCGGAATATAGAGTTCGTCCAGGCGGGCTGCGAATCGTTCCGGGATTGATGCGTCGATTGCCGATGCGGACTGCCGCACCCCTGATCGCCTAACGAAGCAGCGCGAACCCGACCGCGGCGGCGGTGCACACGGCCGTCGTCACGATGGCCTCCATCCAGACCTTCCGCGCCTGGCCCCGGATCGCCACCAGCCACTCCTCCGCGACCCGCACCCGCGTCTTGCCGTCATCCGCTTCGCGCAGACCGCGCGGCGCGAGGAAGACTCAGGTCTTTTCCATTGCCTGGAAGAAGTAGATCGACGCGGAGCCCGCCAGCGGGGCGATGAGCAGGAACGTCCAGGTCTCCGCGCGCCGCGCCACCAGCGCGATGAACACCGCCGCCGCGGCCGCGAACCCGAAGATGCCCAACGCCAGCCGTCGCCGACGGCCGCGCAGGCCGATGTTCGGCACACATTCTTCCGAGACGGCGGAGGCGGTGCGGGGGCGGTTCACTGGTCAATACTAGGCGAAGAAGGTGAAGAAGGTGAAGAAGGTGAAGAAGGTGAAGAAAGTGCGAAGGGCCCCTCCGTCACCTTCTTCACCTTCTTCACCTTCTTTACCTTCTCATTGACATATCGTATGGTATTGCGTACGATATAGCGTAAGCTATAGCAACATGATCACACCAAGGAGCCATCAATGACACATAATCGCGACAGTTGGGGTGATTTCTTTGCCGGAGCCTTCGGTCCCCGTGCCTTTGCCTTCGAAATGCCGTGGGGCGGGCCCCGCGGTCGCGGGCGTGGCCGGCGCCAGATGTTCGAGTCGGGCGACATGAAGTTCGTCATCCTCCGGCTCATCAAGGAGAAGCCGAGGCACGGCTACGAGATCATCAAAGCGCTGGAAGAGAAGCTGTCGGGCTGCTATACCCCCTCGGCCGGCACCGTGTATCCGACCCTTCAGCTGCTCGAGGACCAGGGGTTCGTGAAGGTCGTCGAGGCCGACGGCAAGAAGGTGTACCACATCACGCCCGAGGGCGAAGCATTCCTCGAGGAGAACCGCAGTACCCTCGAGGACATCCTGGGCCGCGTGAAGGAAGCCGTCCACGGTTTCGCCGGCGGCGAGATGAGCCAGCTGAATCAGACGTTCGCGAGCCTGGCGAAGGTGACCTTCCAGAAGGCCTGGCGCGCCGGCCCGGATGACGAAAAGACCAAGCGGATCAGCGAGATCCTGAAGCGCGCCTTCGACGAGATTTCGGCGGTGTAAGGCACGTCACACGGAAAGCGCCGCCGCCGGCATTAGATTCTCAAGGCTCTGAACCCACTCGGTGGAGATACCATGTTCGCCTTGAAACGCCTGATGCCGGCGGCTTCGTTTGCCCTGCTCCTGACCCTGGCGGCATGCGGCGACAGCCTCTCGCCGGCCGACGTGGATCCCGTCGCGCTCCAGTCCAGCATGTCGGATGCGGCCGGGACGTTCGCACAGAACGCGGTCTTCCAGAGCGTGACGATGCTCTCGCCGCACTTCCCGCGGTACGGGGCGCCCGCGCTCGGGCTGGCGGGACTCACGCTCCAGCGGCTCCAGCATCCCGGGACCGCCGAGAGCCAGCAGGCCGCGCGCCGTATCGCGCAGCTGGCGGCGAGTTTCTCCGCCAATCCGCAGGCGCTGTTTCCCGCCGACGTCCTCGGAAAGACGCTGGTCTGGGACGCCAACACGAACGCCTACGTGGTCGGCAACGCGCCGGGCGCTCCCGCCACCGGCATTCGCATTCTGCTGTACTTCACGAACGCCGCGACGGGGATGCCGTTCCTGCCGATCACGCCGATCGGGAGTCTCGACCTCACCGACAAGAGCACGCCGCAGGCCAACCGGCTCGGTGTGACGCTGGCCTTCGGGCAGACGACGGTCTCGGCCTACGACATCACCGTGGTGAGCGGCACGACCAGCGCCACCGTCACGGCGAAGGGCTATCTCGCCGCGGTCGCCGGTCCCGAGCGGATCGACTTCGGACTCAGCGACCTCATCGCCGTGTCGGGCCAGACGCTCTCGCTCACCAGCACGAACGACCTCACCTCGTCCGGCGCCGCGATTC
The DNA here is from genome assembly GCA_043735145.1 of Gemmatimonadota bacterium. GTDB lineage: Bacteria > Gemmatimonadota > Gemmatimonadetes > Gemmatimonadales > JACORV01 > DASXPG01. Next base: position 12,961 of record JAYTEN010000282.1, read on the forward strand.
ACGTGGTGCTGACGCAGGCCGACATCTTCCTCGGCGCCGGCACGATCGTGGCCCGGATTTCCAGGGGCAACGCCACGGCGGAGCTGACGGTGACGGGCGACCTGGGCAACCGGACCGGCCCGCTGAGCGGTGGGGTGAAGTTCAACAACACCACCGTCGCGACGATCGGCGGGACGTTCGAGAACCCGGCGATCACCGGCTCGGGCGGCCACACCTTCACCGCCGCGCAGATCGACGCGCTGCTGCAGATCTTCGGCTCGGCGATCGACTTCGCGTTCGACTTCTCCACGGGCGTGCTGTCGCCCGGAACCATCGTCTTCTAGGAACCCATGCGCCACTGCGCCTTCCTGCCCGTCGCGGCCCTGGCCGCATTCGCCGCCGCCGCGCCGCTCGGGGCGCAGATTCCCGACTCGGTCTACCTCCGCCGCGCGCTACGCCTGCACCATGCGTCGCCGATGATCGACGGGCACAACGATTTTCCCTGGGAGATGCGCTCGCAGGCGCACCGGTCGTGGGAAGGCCGCGACATGCTCGCCGGCATGCCGACCTTCATGACCGATATCCCGCGCCTGCGCGCGGGGGGTGTGGGCGGGCAGTTCTGGTCCATCTACATCGATACGGCGCTGATCCCGCAGGGCGCGGCGAAGGCGATGCTGGAGCAGATCGACATCGTGAAGCAGATGGAGGCGCGCTGGCCGCGCGTGTTCCTGCCGGCGCGGACCGCGGCCGACGTGGTGCGCGCGCACCAGCAGGGGAAGATCGCGTCGCTGATGGGCATCGAGGGCGCCCACGCCATCGAGAACTCGCTCGGCGCGCTGCGGATGTTCTACGACCTGGGCGTGCGGTACATGACGCTGACGTGGAACAACGACCTCGCCTGGGCCGACGCGGCGGCGGGCCGGAAGACCCACAACGGCCTCACGCCTTTCGGGCTCGAGGTGGTGCGGGAGATGAACCGGCTGGGCATGCTGGTGGACATCTCGCACGTCTCGGATTCGGTGATGGTGCAGGTGCTGCGCAACTCCGAGGCGCCGGTCATCTTCTCGCACTCGTCGGCGCGCGCCCTCGCCGCGCACCGGCGCAACGTGCCCGACCCGATCCTCCAGATGGTGCCGCGTAACGGCGGCGTGGTGATGGTCAACTTCTACTGCGATTTCGTGGACTCGGCGCGCATCCGCTGGAGCCAGCAGCGCACCACGGCCCTCGCACCCGTCCGCGAGGCGGCGCGCGCGAGCGGCGACACGGCCGCCGTCCGGCGCGCCGGCGAACAGTGGGATGCCGCGAACCCGTCGCCCCGCACGACCATCGCAACCGTCGCCAATCACATCGAGCACATCCGCGACGTCGCGGGCGTGGACCATGTGGGATACGGCAGCGACTTCGACGGCATCGATTGTGCCCCCGAGGGGCTGAATGACGTCAGCACCTTTCCGCGACTCACCGGCGAGCTGCTGCGGCGCGGCTGGAGCGACGCCGACGTGAAGAAGGTCATCGGCGGCAACCTGCTTCGAGTGATGCGCGGGGCCGAAGCGACCGCGCGGCGCCTCCAGGCCCAGCGCCCGCCGAGCAGCGCGACGATCGGGCAGCTGGATAGTGCGGGCGCGAGATAAGGCGTGGACCGGGGACCGGGGACCGGGGACCGCTAACCGGCACATAGCGTATGTAGTTACGTGTGACTACATTCCTGTCATGAAGGCCGTCGGGGTTCGGGAGCTCAAGGCGCAGCTCAGCCGGTACCTGCGCGATGTCGGCGCGGGAGAAATCCTGCTGATCACCGATCGCGGGCGGGTCGTCGCGGAGCTGCGGGCACCGGGGCTGTCAGCCCAGCCGGAAACGGAAGACCAGCGCCGGCTGCGCGCGCTCGCCGACCGGGTGCCGCTGACCATCGGCCGCACCCACGATCCGTCGATCTACCGCGCCTCGCCGGTGCATGCGCCGCCGGGCACCGCGCGGGCCATGCTCGACGCGGAACGGCGGGAGCCGTGATCGTCTACGCCGAGAGCAGCGCGGTGCTGGCGTGGATCTTTCGCGAGCCGGGCACCGACGCTGTGCGCCTAACGCTTGCCGAGGCGACGATGGTGGTAACGTCGCGCCTGACGGTCGTGGAGTGCGCGCGCGCCATCGACCGCGCCGGCCGCGAGCGCCGCATCCCCGCGGAAGCCGCGCTCGCCGCACACCGGTTGCTCGACGAAGCCGCGGATACCTGGGTCGTCATGGACCTGGTCGGCGACCTGGTGCACCGCGCGGCGCGGCCATTCCCGAAGGAGCCGCTGCGGACGCTGGATGCCTTTCACCTCGCGTCGGCGCTCATCTTCGACCAGGCGTTAGGCTCTCTGCGGGTGCTGACGCGGGACGATCGGGTGCGGGAGAATGCCGCGGCGCTGGGCCTCGCGGTCGCCTGAGGCACTGACGCTTCAGCGTTTCAGCGCTTCAACGCTTCAGCGGTCGTGTCGTTCAATTGCACATCGAGTATTCCTTGCCCGCTGCCGTGATGATCGGGGAGCCGTTCGAGTTCTGGGTGATCTGGAGCGGATACTGGCCCCACTGCACCCCGTCGGACGTCGCCATCAGCACGCCGTTCTGCACCCGCCACCGAAAGGCCGTCCCGCCCTGGCTCTGGCCGGACACGGTGCCGTTGGCGCCCGAGTTGTAGGTCTCGCCGCCAGTGCTCTGCACGCCGGTGCCGTCAGCCCGGTAGACGACCCGCTCGGTTCGCGTGGTCCCGCTCGTCTGGCTGTAGCTGAAGTAGCACCACGGGCTGCGCAGCAGAAGCTGGGCGATCTGCTGGTCCTGGGGATTGGTGGCAACGCCGCCGCCTTGGCGGCTGGCGCCCTGCCCCGTGCCCATCCCCTGAGCCTGCCCGGTCCCCGGTCCCGTCGCGACGCCCGCTCTGCCGCCACCGCGCGTCGCGGTGAACGAACGCATCGTCTGCTGTTGCGGCGTGCCCGCGGCATCGACTTCGCCCATCACGACGGTCAGCGCATCGGCGCCCTGGAGCTGGCCCGCGATGTAGATCCGGCCCGTCTGGCTGGTCGCGAGCCCCTCGAACATGTTGCCGTTGATGCGCGCCTGGACCTGGAAGGTGGCCTGTCCCGTGAGCATGCCGGTGACCTGCCCCGCGCCCTGCCGCAGCGTGAGCACGATCGGCGCGTTGCCGCCGGGAATGGTCCAGCTGCCGGTGTAGCTCTGTGCCCTGAGAGCGTTCTGGGGCAAGAGTAAAGAACCTAGAATCAAGACTGAAGACAGGCGCATTTCATTCTCCGGCAGGGGTACCTGAGAATGGCGACGGGTGCGCCGTGAAGCAACCAGGGCGGCCACAAGGGCGGCCACAAGGGCCGCCCCAACGAAGGGCCGCCCCAACGAAGGGCCGCCCCCTACAGATCGTGGCGAACAGGCGATAAGTTCTCGCCGTTCACCACCCCGTCCTCCAGGAGCCGCCATGCGTACC
>JAYTEN010000283.1:0-9925 GCA_043735145.1 Gemmatimonadota bacterium
CTGCATGCAGTGCCACATGCGCCGGTCGATCCCCGACCCGACCAGCTCGCGCGGTCCGCACTCGCCCCAGGGTCCGTTCCTGCTCGGCGAGGCCGGCTACATCCCGCCGAACTTCGCGTATGATGCGGCGCGGGCAGCGAGCACCCATGGCTCGGCCGCCAATCCACGCCTGTGCGCGACCTGCCATATGGAAGCCTTCGACGTCACCGATAAGGCGACCGGCGCGTTCACCATGCGTTCGACCGGCCATAGCTTCAAGGCCATTCCCTGCCTGGACGCCACCGGTGTGCCGACCGGGGCCGCCACCTGCCCGGACAGCGAGCGCCGCTTCAACGCCTGCGCGACCGGGGGCTGTCACGCGACCGGCCTCATCGCCATGAACGAGCGCACGGTGCTGCGCGGCCGGATGCAGGGCTACATCGACATCCTGTGGAAGGACAAGAACGCCAACGGCGTGCTCGACCCGCTTCCGACCGACTCCGGACTGCTGGCGATCGCGAAGAAGAACAGTCCCTGCGACTTCAGCGTCGGGACGACACCCGGCACCGGGGCGTGCGTCGGGTTCCCGGCGGGCAACACCGTCATCAGCGTCGGCGAAGGCGTCTGGTTCAACACGGACATGGTCAACCGCGGCGACGGGTCGTTCGGGGTGCACAACCCCATCTATGCCGAAGCGCTGATGCTCGGCGGCCTGTCGGCGCTGCACGTGCAGTACCCGTACCTGCCCTCCCCGCCGGCGCCGGTGCAGTCGCAGATCACCTCGCGCATCCGCGCACTGGGCGTGCGCACACGTTAGGCAGCCGATCGGACGCATGAACCGCAAGCGGGTCGGCTCACCAGCCGGCCCGCTTGACGTCGCATCCCCAGCCGGGCGAGACTAACGCGTGCTTAAGAAGGATGCCCACGGGAGCGCGCCGAGCGCTCCATTGTTCCTCGCCCTGGCGGTCCTGCTCGGGGCCGCGCCACCGCTCGTGGCGCAGCGCGTGCGCGTCCGCTCCACCACGACCGCGCGCTACATCGAGCTGATGCCGATCCGTCTGGATTCGTCCGGGGACTTCGCTGCCGCGGGCAGGCAGAGCGCCGCACCCCTTACCCAGGACATCGAGCTGTCGGCGTGGGGTCTGGGCATCCCGGGATTGCGGGCCTACGGGCTGGTGCGGTTTCGCGGCTCGCTGGGAAACGCGCTGGTGTGGCCGCGGTCCGACGATCACTTCGACGCCCTGCACGCCTTCGTCGAGCTCGAGCGTCCCGCCTGGCGGGCGCGGATCGGGCGCCAGGAACGCGTGTCGGGGCTCGGCATCTACACCTTCGACGGCGGCAGCGCGCTGTGGCGCCCGTTCCCCGCCGTCCGGGTCGAAGGCTTTCTGGGGCGCGGGCTGGCGCGCGGTTTCCTCGAGCCGCTGTCGAGCGACGCCATCCGCTCCATCGATCCGCTGCGACCCGGGCAGGGCACCCTGCTCTTTGGCCTCACCGCGCGGGCGGCTCCCGTCGCGGGGTGGAGCACGAGCGCGGCGTGGCAGAAGGAAATTCTCGCCGACCGTTCGGGGCTGGTGAGCGAGCGCGTCGCGCTCGATGCGCGCGGACCCATCGGCCGGCACTTCAGCATCACGGGCTCGATCGATGGAGACCTGGCCGCGGAGGCGGTCGGGCGCGCGCGGCTGGCCGTCGCCTGGCGCATGCCGCGCGGACGCATCGAAGTCGAAGCCTTCCGCTACCGGCCGGTGTTCGACCTGACCACGATCTGGGGCGTCTTCTCGCCCGAGGGTCACCAGGGCGCCGGCGCGAGAATTGAAATCCCGGCGGTCCGCGGCATCGTGCTGGACGGCGGTGTGGTCTACAAACGCTACCGGCCGGCCACGGAAACCACGCCCTTCCTGGTCGGTGTGGGCAACTACAGCACCGCCTTCGATGCCGGCGGACACTGGGCCCGGAACGCGGTCGCGGTCGAGGCGCGCTGGCGGCTCCTGAAGGGATATGGCGGATCCCACAGCGGCGGCGACGCGTCCGTCAGCTATGCCTCGCCCGAGGGCCGATGGTCGGCGGGCGCCAACCTCTCGGTCTTCAAGGAAGTCGAGCAGTTCCGGATCGCCACGGGCACCGTGACCGGGCTGGGCGGGCGCGCCGATGTGCGCCTCACCCCCCGGCTCTTCCTGCGCGGCGAAGTCGAGCGCTACTGGCACCAGCCGACGCGCGGAGACATCACCATTGACTGGTCGCAGCTGCGCGCGATGCTCGCGGTGGAGTGGACCTTCGGCGCTGACGCCGATCGCGTCGGGGCCTGGCATTGAGCGCGCTGCTCGTGGCCCTGCTGCTCGCCGCCGGCGTGCCGACCGACAGCTTTCCGCACCAGGCGCACCGCCGGGTCTTCGCGAGCTGCGCGACGTGTCACGCGGGGATCGTCTCGGGCGATTCCACGGCGTCGCGCCCGCCCGCACCGGCCTGCGCGTGGTGTCATGACGGGTCCATCACCAGGCTGGTGGCCTGGCTGCCGTCGCCGCCGCGGCCGACCAATCTGCGCTACGATCATCGCGCCCACTCGCGCGTCCTGGCGTCGCGTGGCGACAGCGCGCTCACCTGCATGAGCTGCCACGCCACCACGCCGGGCGGCGCGTTCATGGCGGTGGGACGCGCGACGCCAGAACGATGCCTGACGTGTCACGAGCCCAGCGCCCCTTCCCATCTCGCGGCCGCGCAGTGCGGGAGTTGCCACCGTCCCCTGCGCGACGCCACGCGGCTGACGGCCCTCGACATCGCCGCCCTGCCGCGGCCGGCCTCGCACGACAGCAGCTGGGTCTTCGCCCACGGGCGCGAAGCCGCCCAGGCGTCCTGCGCCTTCTGCCATACGCGCGAATCCTGCACCAGCTGCCACGTCAACGCCCAGCGACTCGCGCCGATCGCCGCCCTGCCGCGGGATCCGCGCATGGCGGCCGTCGTGGCAGGCCGCCCGCTTCCCGTCTATCCGCGGCCCGCGTCGCACCAGCGCGCCGACTTCACGTCCGCGCACGGTGCCCTGGCATCGTCGGCGGGCGCCACGTGCGCCAATTGCCACGCCCGCGAATCGTGCCTCGGCTGTCACCGCGCCGGCGAGCGGCTCGACGCGATCACGGCGCTGCCGCGACGCCGGCGTGAGGGCGCGCTCGGCGTGACCCTCGCCGCCGCACGACCCGCGGACCACGTCCCGGGGTTCGCGGTGCAGCACCGCGCCGCGGCAGCCGGCGGCGAGCGCACCTGCTCCGGCTGCCATGCGCCGAGCTACTGCGCGACCTGTCACAACGCCGAGGCGTCGCCGGCGTTCCACGGCCGGAACTACGTCGCGCGCCACGGCCCGGAGTCCTTCACCTCCACGACCGAGTGCGCGACCTGTCACCAGGGCGAGGCCTTCTGTGTCAGCTGTCACCGCGAGACGGGCCGCGCCGCGGGCACGGGTGCCAGGCCCGGCAAGTACCATGACGGCCAGGCGCAGTGGGCGTTCGCCCATGGCGCCGTCGCGCGCCGGTCGATCGAGAGCTGCGCCAGCTGCCACCGCCAGACGGATTGTCTCCAGTGTCATTCGGCGCGGGCCGGCCAGGGCGTCAGCCCGCACGGGCGCAACTTCGATCCCGATCTGGCCGCGAAGAACCGGAACCTCTGCGCCCGCTGCCATGCCGGCGGCCCGCCGAGCCGCTGATGACGCGTCGAACCTGAAGGAGCGATAATGCACCTGGTGATCGTCCAGCAACAATCCGACTCGGCCTTCGCGCGCGCTCTGGCCGATACGGTCTCGGTGCGCTCCGACACGCTGGGACCGCCGCCGCTGCCCGGCGGCGTGCAGGCGGTGGTGCGGGCCGTGTTCAGCGCACCGACCTGGCTCTGGTTAGGCCTGATGGCGGTGGCCGCCGTGGTCGCGGTGGTCGTCCTCTGGCACGCCTGGAAGCGGCGCGTCGCCCTCTGGACCTGGGTGCGCACGCGCCCCCGCGGCGTCACCATCGCGCTCTTCGGCACCCTCGGATTCCTGGTGCTCGCCAGCGCCGCATTCGGGGTGGTGAGCTGGAACTACGTGCAGCACGACAACCGATTCTGCTCGAGCTGCCACGTCATGACCCCCGCCTTCCAGGCGATGAAGACGAGCACCGTGCACGACTCGCTCTCGTGCCACGATTGCCACAACCAGTCCATCTTCGCGTCGGCCTGGCAGCTATACGTATGGCTCAAGGACCGGCCCGAGAAGATCGAGCGGCATGCGGTAGTGCCTAACGGCACCTGCGTCAAGTGCCACAGCGGCACCAACGAGAAGTGGCAGCGGGTGCAGCGCACGGCCGGCCACCGGCTGCATCTCGAGTCGGACTCGAGCGCGCTGGCGCACGTCGAGTGCACCACCTGTCATGCCCGGGAAGTCCACCGCTTCATGCCCGCCGACCGCACCTGCGGGCAGTCGGGGTGCCACAAGGCCGAGGACACGCACATCCGCATCGGCGCGATGGCCTCCCAGACGGCCCTGCACTGCGTCACCTGCCATCAGTTCACGGCCGAGTTGCCGCAGCTCGCCGGACTCGACTCGGCGCGCGGGACCCTGCGTCCCGGCAGCCGCCAGTGTTTCTCCTGTCATGTCATGCGGGAGCGCGCGGCGCAGTTCGACTTCGCGAAGGATCCGCACGGCGGGCAGTGCGGCATGTGCCACAATCCGCACACCCAGGACCGTCCGCAGGAGGCGCTCAAGTCCTGCGCCACCGCGGGCTGTCATGCGAACTGGCGCGACGTCGCCTTCCATGCTGGGGCCATTCACCGCGGGATCGCTTCGGAATGCCAGACGTGCCACGCTTCGCACGCCGCCCGCGTGGACGCCAGCAACTGCCAGGGCTGTCACACCGACGTCGCGCGCCGCATTCCGCGGCTGCGACGGTTACAGCAGGGCTTCGACACCACGCGCGCGCTGCGCGGCGCGCTCGTCCCCGATGCGCATCCGGTGCCTCGCGTCAGCGCGGTCCCATGGCGGCTCGAGTCCCCGCGCGCGCCTCCGGCCGCGGCGCTCCAGAAGGTCACGGATCCGAAGCGCGCGCCCCGGCAGCCGCCGGCCGACACCTTCGAGCACCGGCGTCACAGTGCGCTGGCGTGCCTCACCTGCCACGCCGTGCAGTCGGCCTCGCGCCTCACCTTCGAAAAGCCCCGCGGGTGCCAGATCTGCCATCACCAGTCGCCCGCCGAGAGCCGCTGCGCCACCTGCCACCAGCCGGGCGAGCAGGCCGCGCCGCGAGCCGAGATCGTGACCGTGGCGGTCCAGGGCCACGGGCCGCGCCCCCGCGAGGTGGCGTTCCGGCACCAGGCGCATGTGCCGCTCGCCTGCTCCGCCTGTCACGTGACGGCCGTCTCCCTGGCGCCGTCGGACTCGGTGCGCAGCTGCGCCGCGTGCCACGACGATCACCACCAGGCGGGCCGGGACTGCGCCACCTGTCACGCGGGCAGCACGGTCGCCACGCATGCCCCGCCCGCCGAGGCCCACGCCGGCTGCGATGCGTGCCACTCGACATCGACCGTGGCGCGACTCGTTCCCGACCGCGCGCTGTGCCTGACGTGCCATGCGGCGCAGCGGGACCACCTGGTGGGCAAGGAATGCGCGACCTGCCATTTCCTCGAGGACCCGGCGAATTACCGGCGGCACCTCGTCAGCACTCGCTAGCACCAGGGGGCTCGCGCCCGGGCAGGGGAAATGACTATCCGGACCTCGCTCACCGGCTTCGACCTGCTCAACGATCCCCGCTTGAACAAGGGCACGGCCTTCAGCGAGCGCGAGCGGGACGCCTTTGCCCTGCACGGGCTGCTGCCCCCGCACCTCGGCACGCTCGAAGACCAGGTGGCCCGCCGGCGCCGTGCCTTCGCGGAGATTCCGACCGATTTCGGCAGGTATCGCTTCATGCGGGATCTCCAGGACGCCAACGAGACGCTCTTCTATGCGCTGATGCAGCACGACATCGAGGCGATGCTGCCGATCGTCTATACCCCGACGGTCGGCGAGGGCTGCCAGCGCTTCAGCGAAATCTGGCACAAGCCCCGGGGTCTCTTCCTCAGCTATCCGATCCGCGATCGCATCGCGCGCATCCTCGCGCATCCCCGCTACGACACCGTGCGCTGCGTGGTGGTGAGCGACGGCGAGCGCATCCTCGGCCTCGGCGACCAGGGCGCCGGCGGCATGGGGATCCCGATCGGCAAGCTGGCGCTCTACACCGCGCTGGGCGGCATCCCGCCCGAGACCTGCCTGCCGGTCCTGCTCGACGCCGGCACCGACAACGCGGAGCGGCTGCGCGACCCCCTCTACATCGGATGGTCCCACGCGCGGGTGCGCGGCGAGGCCTACGACGAGCTCGTCGAGGCGTTCGTCGCCGCCGCGCGCGCGCGGTGGCCGCAGGTCCTGCTCCAGTGGGAGGACTTCGCGGCGCCTAACGCGGGCCGGCTGCTGGACCGGTACCGCGACCAGCTCTGCACTTTCAATGACGACATCCAGGGCACCGCGGCGGTTGCCGCCGCGACGCTGCTGTCCGCCGAGGCGGTCACCGGCGTACCGCTGGCCGGCCAGCGCGTCGTGATTTTCGGTTTCGGCTCCGCGGGTCAGGGCATCGCGCAGCAGCTCGTCAGGCTCCTGCGGGACCAGGGCCTGCCCGACGCCGAGGCCCGCCGCCGTATTTTCGCGATTGACCGGCAGGGCCTCCTGGTCGACGGCGACGCCGGCCTGACACCCGGCCAGCGCCCCTTCGCCCGGGACCGGCAGGAGGTCGCTGCCTGGTGGCGCGGCGACGACACCGCGCGCGATCTGGCGTCCGTGGTGCGCGCCGTCCGGCCGACGGCGCTGATCGGCGTGTCGGGCCGGGCCGGCGCCTTTACCGCGGACGCCGTGCACGAAATGGCGCGCCACGCCGAGCGACCCGTCATTCTCGCGCTGTCGAATCCGACGTCCCGCTGCGAGGCCTCACCGCAGCAACTCCTCGACTGGACCGCCGGACGCGCGCTGGTGGGAACGGGCAGTCCGTTTCCGGCGCCCCTCGTGGGCGGACGAACCGTCCACGTCGACCAGACCAACAACTCGTACATCTTCCCCGGCCTGGCCCTGGGGGTGGTGGCCGCGAAGGCACGTCGCGTCTCCGACGGCATGATCGGCGCCGCCGCGATGGCGCTCGCCCGGCTTTCCCCCGCGCGCGCCGATCCCGGCGCTGCCCTGCTGCCGCCGCTGTCGCAGATGCGCGCGATCAGCTGCGCCGTGGCGCGTGCCGTCGCCGAGCGGGCGATGGCGGAAGGCTTCGCGCCGGCGGCGGACGGGAGTCTGGACGACGCGATCGCCGCGTCCACGTGGGAACCCGTCTACGAGGACTACGCGCTGCTCGCGTAACCGGGATATGCCTGCGACGTGAGCTTCATGGGCACTTCATGGAAGCTTCACACGCGGACGCCCAAGTTGGGGGTGGCGGAAGAGCCGCATCCCGTGACCCACTGCCGCAATGAAGATTGCCTCAGACCCCGTTCGGTCTGCTTTCATCGATCCCACGCGATGTTGCCCTTTCTTGCGTTCGGAGTGCTATGAACTGGAACCCGTTTATCGTGGGCGTCGATGGATCCCAGGAGTCCGCGCAGGCGGCGGCACTCGGGCACTATCTCGCCGAATGCGCCGGCTCCGCATGCCGCCTGATTCATGCGGCATCGGACTTCAGCGTAGCGATGAGCATGCCGGATACGGCCGGCAGCGTCGACGTCGCAGCCCTCGCGCGCCAGGCCGCCGCCGCGGCACGCCGCCTCATCGAGCAGAGCCTCGACGAAGGCATTCGGCAGCAACACCAGATCGAAGTGATCACGGGCCGGCCCTCCATCGTGCTCGTGGAAGAGGGCGAGAAATGCAGCGCGGAAGCGATCGTCATGGGCGGCAAGCACCGCGGTATGCTGACGCGCCTGGTGGGAAGCACCATTCCACACATCGTGCGCCGCGGCGCCGTCCCGGTGCTCGCCACCGACCGGACCCCGACGCGGATCCGCCGCGTCCTCGCCGCCGTGGACCTGTCCTGGGCCACGCAACCCACGATCGAAGCCGCCCATCGCTGGGCCACGATGCTGGGCGCCGAGCTGCGCGTCGTCCATGCCGCGGAACCGGTGCCCGTGGTGTGGGGCGTCCCGTATCCCATGGAAGAAGAGCAGTTCTATCGTGACACCAGGTCGGCGATCGAGAACGCCGTCGGCCCGCTGGCCGCATCCATCGGCGCCGAAGTGATCGTTCGCCGCGGGCGCGCCGCCGCGGCGATCACCATGGAAGCGCAGCAATGGCATGCCGATCTGCTGGTACTCGGATCGCACGGCCGCGGATGGGTCGATCGCCTGCTCATCGGAAGCACGTCGGAGCGGCTGCTGCAGGTGCTGCCCGCGCCCATGCTCGTCATTCCGGTTTCCAGGCCCGCACCGGGACACGCCGCGCTGAATCCGCCGGCGCTGAGCGCATCCGCCTGACCGTGGCCGACGTGCCGGGCCGACGATAGCTTGAGCACCCATGATCCCACGATTGCCGCCGCGCCCCCGGGGCCTGCCGACCGGCAGGATGGCGTGAGCCACATGCGCGCCCGCTTCGAGCTGCTGCTCGAAGCCGGGATCGACATCGCCGCCGAGCACTCCCTCGACGCCGTCCTCCAGAAGGTCGTGGAATCCGCGCGCATCGTGGTCGGCGCGCGCTATGCCGCGCTGGGCGTGATCAGCAAGGATGGCCAGTCGCTGGTGCGGTTCGAGACGTCGGGGCTGAGCCCCGATCAGCGCGCGCGGATCGGCGCGCTGCCCACCGGCCACGGACTCCTGGGACTGATCATCCGCAACGCCCGCCCGCTGCGCATTCCCAGGATCAGCGAATCACCGGAACGCTATGGGTTTCCGCCCCACCACCCGCCGATGGAGTCGTTTCTTGGCGTGCCGATCCGTGCCAGGAATCGCGTCTTCGGGAACCTGTATCTGACCGAGAAGGAGGGGTCGGACGCGTTCACCGAAGAAGACGAACGGATCGCAGTCCTGCTCGCGGCGCAGGCCGCCAGCGCCATCGAGGCGGCGGGCCTGATGGATGACCAGGTCGAGCTGCTCGCCAGCCTGCAGACGCTGCAGCGGCAGCGCGACCAGTTCTTCGCGATGATCAACCACGAGGTGCGCAACGCCCTCACGGGCGTGTACGGCTGGGCCGAGCAGCTCCAGCGCGCCAAGACGCCGGCGAGCGCCAAGCGCGCGGGACGCGAAGTGCTCGAGTCGGCCGAGCGCACGATCGCGCTGCTCAACAACCTGCTCGACCTGTCGCGGCTCGACGCTGGCAAGGTCCAGATGCTCCACCGCCGGTGCCGCGTGGAGGACCTCCTGGCCCAGGCCACCAGCCAGGTGCGGCCGGCGGCCGACGCCAAGCGGATTACGATACGCGAGGAGACTGACGAAGACCGCCGGGACATCGACACCGATCCCATCCGCCTGGTGCAGATTCTCGTCAACCTCCTGTCGAATGCCATCCGCCACAGTCCCGCCGGCGAGGACATCGTGATGCGCGCCGAATCGCTGGGAGACGAGACGTTCATCCACGTGACCGACCGCGGGAACGGCATCGCCCTCGATGACCAGCCACGCATCTTCGAGCCCTTCATCCGGGTCGATCCGGAGTCGGGCCTGGGCTCCGGGCTCGGCCTGCCGGTATCCCGGCGCCTGGCCGATGTCCTCGGCGGACGGCTGACCGTCTCCAGCGATCTGGGGCGCGGCGCGACATTCACGATCGCGCTGCCCGGCACCCGGGGAGTATGAAGGAAGCTTCACGCATCCTTTAACTTCGGCTCATCGACCACCGTTTAAGGTCCGAATTATGAAGATTCTCGTGGTGGAAGACGACCGGAAGGTCGCCGGGTTCATCGAGCAGGGCCTGCGCGAGGAGGGTTACGCCGTCGACGTCGCACCCGACGGC
>JAYTEN010000284.1:0-5494 GCA_043735145.1 Gemmatimonadota bacterium
CGCCCGTGATCCAGCGCATCCTGGTGGCGCTTGATCTCTCGAATGCGTCGGAGCAGACGTACCTGATGGCGCGGCGCTGGAGCCGGCTCTTCGGGGCGCGGCTGCGCGCCCTTCACGTCGTGGAACCGCTGCCCCCGCTGCCCGCGCGCTCGATGCAGGCGGCGGAAGCGTACTACGCCGCCGAAGCGGAGCTGCTGCAGGACGGACTCTGGGCCGGCATCAGCGACCGCGAAGCCGAGCGCGTGGTGCGCCGCGGCTATGCCGAGACGATCATTCCCGCCGAAGTCACGGCGTGGGGGGCGGACATGCTGATCCTCGGCTCACACGGCGGCGGTTGGGCCGAACGGCTCCTGGTCGGCAGCACCACGGAATACCTGGTGCAGCACCCCGCCATCATGACGCTCGTGATTCCGGCGGCGCTCGCCCGCGATCCGGACCTGGGTCAAGTCGCGCAGCCATGGGAAGAGCGGGAAGGCGCAACAGCCCGCGCCTGACGAGTTACGGCCCGCTCCCTGGCTGACGCGCCGAACGGCGCCGGGCTTCTCCCGGCGCCGTTCGTGTCCGGTCCCCGCGAGTCAGCGTGCGGCGGCGAATCAGGGGGTGCCGCGGTCGCGCGCCCAGGCGAGGGTGGCCCGCACCGCGCGCTGCCAGCGTGACCATTCGTCCGCGGGCATCGCGCCGGGAAGAAATTCGCCGTACTGCCGCGCCGCCACGAACTCCTCGGCCGATTTCCAGACGCCGGTGGCGAGGCCGGCGAGTCCCGCCGCGCCTAACGCGGTGCTCTCCAGCAGGTCGGGCCGGCGCACCGGGAGCCCGAGCACGTCGGCCTGGAACTGCATCAGCCAGTCGTTGGCCGTGACGCCGCCGTCCACCTTCAGGTCGGCCAGCGCGAGACCCGAATCGGATTCCATCGCGGCCAGGACTTCCTTCGTCGCGAACGCCATCGCCGTGAGCGCCGCGCGGGCAAGGTGTGCGCGGGTGGTGCCGCGCGTCAGGCCGAAGACGGCGCCGCGCGCCTCCGACTCCCAGTGCGGCGCGCCCATCCCGCTCAGCGCCGGCACGAAGACCACGCCACCGTCGTCAGGCAGCGCGCGGGCCAGTGCCTCCGTTTCCTTCGCCTGGGCGATGATGCCGAGGCCGTCGCGCAGCCACTGCACCGCCGCGCCGGCGATGAACACCGAGCCTTCGAGGGCATAGGCCGGCGCACCCGTGGCGTCGCACGCGATCGTCGTGAGCAGTCCGTTGCGGCTGCGCACCCGCTCGGTGCCGGTGTTGAGCAGCAGGAACGCGCCGGTCCCGTACGTGCTCTTCGCGCTGCCCGGCGCGAAGCAACCCTGCCCGAAGAGCGCCGCCTGCTGGTCGCCCGCAATGCCGGCGATGGGAATCTCGTGCCCGAACCACTCGGCGTCGGCCAGGCCGAAAATGCCGGACGACGGCCGCACCTCGGGCAGGAGGTCGCGCGGCACCCCGAAGAGCGCGAGGAGCTCGTCGTCCCACGCGTGCGTCCGGATATCGTAGAGCATGGTGCGCGCCGCGTTGCTCGGGTCGGTGACGTGCGTCCGGCCGCGCGTGAGGCGGTGCACCAGCCAGCTGTCGACCGTCCCGCACGCCACGTTCCGGGGGCGGCCCAGCAGCTCCAGCAGCCACTCGATCTTGCTGGCGGAGAAATACGGATCGGGCACCAGCCCGGTGCGCTCGGCGATGAAGGCGGGATCGAGCTGCCGGCAGCGCTCGGCGGTCCGGCGGTCCTGCCAGACGATGGCGCGGTGCAGCGGCTCGCCGGTACGCCGGTCCCACAGGATCACCGTTTCGCGCTGGTTGGTGATGCCGATGGCGGTGATGTCGCGACGGCTCACGCGCGAATTGCCGAGCGCCTCGCGCGCCGCGGCGAGGGTGATGCGCCAGATCTCCTCGGGGTCGTGCTCGACCCAGCCGGGCTGCGGGAAATACTGGGGCAGCTCGCGGTATCCGCGGCCGAGGACGTGTCCGCCGGCGTCGATGACGAGCGCGGTGGAACCGGTGGTGCCTTGATCCAGGGCGAGCACGAGGGTCATGCATTGAATAGGCGGGGGATGGGAGGCGGGAGCAAGACCGCGGTGGCGGGGGGCGGGAGGCAAGACCATAGTTCTGGCAGTGCAACCCGACCTTGCGCGCCTCGAGCGCGACGTGCGCCGCCTCGCGGTGATCCGGCATCCCGTAGCGGACCCGGACGCCCTCGCCGAGACGGCATCCTTCATCGAGGCCGAGCTCGTCGCCGCCGCACTGGAGGTGCAGCGGCAATCGTTCCTCTGGCAGCAGCGGCCATTCGACAACATCGTGGGGGTGCGCGAGGGCAGCGATCCGGCACGCCCCTGGATCGTCGTGGGCGCGCACTTCGACTCGACGCCGCACACGCCGGGCGCCGACGACAATGCCAGCGGCGTCGCGGCGATGCTGGAGATCGCGCGGCAGCTCGCCGGCTTCGCGCCCGCCGCGACGATCCACTTCGTGGGATTCAATCTCGAGGAAATCCAGCGCTGGGTGCCCCCGGTCTATCGGGTGGGCAGCAAGGCGTACGTGCGCTGGCTGACCGAACAGGTCGCCGTGGTCGACGGCGCCTTCGTGCTGGAGATGGTAGGATTCACCGGGCTGGCGCAGCGTGTCCCGGCGGCCGTCAAGCTGGTGAAGAAGATTCCGGCGACGGGGCACTTTCTCGCCGCGGTGGGCGACGCAAACTCGACGCGGATGCTCGAGGCGATGGGGCGCGCCGCAGCCGGCGTGGTCGAGCTGGTCACGCTGTCGGTGCCGCTGAAGGGCCATCTGGTTCCCGACACCCGGCGGAGCGACAACGCCAGGTTCTGGGACGTGGACTATCCATCGCTGATGGTGACGGACACGGCGGACCTGCGCAATCCGCATTACCATAAGGCGAGTGATACGCCCGACACGCTCGACTATGCGTTCATGGGAAAGGTCGTCACGACGGTGGCGAACGCGGTGATGGAGATGGCATCATGACGCGGGGGACCGGGGGACCGGGGGGACCGGTCTATTCGAAGGGCGGACTGACCAGGCCGCGCTCGCTGACCCATCCGGTAATAAGCGCCGCGGGTGTCACGTCGAAGGCGGGATTCCACACCGGCGACCCTTCGGGCGCGAGCCGGTGTCCGAAGGGCCGCGTCACTTCGCTCGCCGAGCGCTGCTCGATGACGATATCGGCGCCGGACTCGGTCTGCGCATCGAAGGTCGAGGACGGCGCCACCACGTAGAACGGCACGCCGTGCGCCCGCGCGGCGATGGCCAGAGGATAGGTCCCGATCTTGTTGGCCGCGTCGCCGTTGCGCGCGATGCGGTCCGCTCCCACCACCACCAGGTCCACGCGCCCCTGCTGCATGAGCGACGCCGCGGCGCCGTCGGGAATCACGGTATGCGCGATACCGGCGCGGGCCAGCTCCCACGCGGTGAGCCGGCTGCCCTGGAACAGCGGCCGGGTCTCGTCAACCCAGACGTGGACCGGCACGCCCCGCTCGTGGGCCACGTAGATCACGGAGAGCGCGGTGCCGATGCCTGCCGTCGCCAGCGCGCCGGTATTGCAATGGGTCAGGATGCGGATGGCGTCGGCGTCGGCCGGCGCGCCGTCAGCGACCTCGCGCGGACCATTGATGGGGCGCACCAGCTCCTGTCCCGCTTCGCCCATCGCGCGGCACATCGCTTCATCCTCGACGCGGATGGCTTCGGCCTCGGCGTGTAGCGCCTCGAACACGGCGGCGGTGGACTCGGTCGCCGACGCGGCAGCGGCGCGCATGCGGGTGATCGCCCAGGCCAGGTTCACCGCCGTGGGACGCGAGCGCACCAACTCGTCGGCGCTGGCGTCCAGCACCTGGAGAAAGCGCTCGCGTGGCAGGTGCGCCACCCGCAGCAGCGACGCGGCGAGCCCCATCGCCGCCGCGACGCCGATCGCCGGCGCCCCGCGCACCCGCAGCATCCGGATCGCCTCGACGACGGCCTCGACGCGATCGAGCTCGAGCCATCGCTCCTCGGTGGGCAGCCGCGTCTGGTCCAGAATACGGAGGGCGCCCGAAGGCGCCCACTCCAGTGCCCGGACGCGCGACGCGCCGTCAGCCATTCCGGGGCTCGGGCGTGCGCGGGGCCTTCCACGCCGCGCCGCCGCGCGCCGCGAGGCCGGCGACGATCGCGAAGCGCACCAGGCCGAACTCGCTGGTGATACCGAGCTCGCGCCGGATGCTGGCGCGGTGGAACTCGATGGTGCGGGTGCTGAGGTTCAGCTCTTCCGCGATCTCGTTGCCGCCCTTCCCTTCGCCCAGGAGCTTGAGGATCTGGAGCTGGCGCGGGGTGAGCCGGTCGAGGGAGGGGTCGCCGGCGACGTTGGCGGTGCGATAGGAGCGGCGCGGCACCCGCGGCGAGAGATAGCGCTCGCCGGCGAGGACGGCCTCGATGGCCGCGCGCAGCTCCTTGGCGGTCGATTCCTTGGGCACGAAACCGTCGGCGCCGGCCTTGAAGGCGAGGTCGGCGAGTCCGCGGTCGACGTGCATGGTGACCACGAGGAGTTTGAGCGCGGGAAAACGCGTGCGCAGGTCGGGCAGCAGCTCCAGGCCGTTGCGCCGGGGCATCGACAGGTCGAGCAGCACGACGTCGGGTTCGGCCCGCTCGATCGTCGCGACAACGCGCATCGGATCGTGCACGATGCCGACGACGTCGTGCCCCGGCTCGAGGAGAGCACGCAGACCCTGCGCCACGAGCGGGTGATCTTCGACGATGAGCAGCCGCGCCAAGGCGATCACGCCTCGTTCCTGACCGGTAATTTCAGCTGCACGCGCGTTCCTCCACCGGGCTGGGAATCCAGCGACAACATACCACCTGCCGAGCGCGCGCGCTCCATCATGGTGGTCAATCCGAGCCCGGTGCGCGGCGGATGCGCGGCATCGAAGCCGGCGCCATGATCTTCCACGCGCAGCTCGATCGAATGATTCACGCCCTGGATCTGGATCAGCGCCCAGTCGCTGCCCGCATGCCGAACCACGTTGGTCAGCGCTTCCTGCGCGACGCGGTAGACGACCAGCGACTGGTCGGCGTTCAGCGCCGGCGCCGGCGTCGCACCTTCGCGCACTTCGACGCGGAGGCCGGTGTTCTGCCCCATCTCGCCGGCGAGTCGCTCGAGCATCGGCATCAGGCCGCCCTGGTCATGGAAGGAGGGATGCAAGCGGTAGGCCATGCGCCGCAGGGAGGCCGAGAGATCCTCGAGCTCGGTGCGCAGCGCCGTGACCCGCGCGCCGAGCGGCACGGTCGGCGTCGCGCCGGACGTCCAGTCATCGAGCTCGTGGATGAGCACGAGGATCCGCTGGAGGGCGTCGTCGTGAATTTCCTCCGCTACCCACGCGCGCTCCTCCTCCTGGGCCGCGATGAGGCGGTCGGAGTAGGCGCGGTGCATGGTCACGAAGCGGCGCTGGTAGACGACCAGCGACACGCCGAGCGCGAGCAGGATGACCAGCAGCGC
>JAYTEN010000285.1:0-5369 GCA_043735145.1 Gemmatimonadota bacterium
CGGGTGATCCGCATCGGCGCCATCGCCCCCGACAGATTGCGGTCCATCGTGCCATCTTTAACGGGCTGATGCGCGTTCTCTTTGTCTGTACCGGCAACATCTGCCGCAGCCCGATGGCGGAGGCGCTGATGCGCCAGGCGCTACAGGCCCGCGGCCGCCACGACGTCGAGGTCGGCTCGGCGGGCACCTCGGCCGCCGAAGGCTCGCCGGCCTCGGAAGGGTCGTACCTGGTCGGACTGGAGAAGGGCCTCGACCTGTCGGTGCACTGCGCCACCTTCCTCACCCGGGGCGTGGTCGAGTCGGCCGACATCATCTTCTGCATGAGCAACCAGCACCTCCAGCGCGTCGAGAGCCTGGGGGGCCAGGGCCGTGCCTTCCTGCTGGCGGCCTACGTGGGCCGCAGCGGCGACGACGCCGAGGTCGAGGATCCGTTCGGCGGCGAGCTCGACGATTACCGGCGCACCTACGACCACCTGAAGATCCTCACCACCGAGGCGGTCGAACGCCTCCTGCGCGACTCGCCACTCGATGCCGGCGGAAAAAGAGACTAGGCTCTTCGCCGTCGTGGGCGACCCGGTCACCCACTCCCTGTCGCCTGCGATGCATAACGCGGCGATTGCCGCGCTGGGCCTGCACGCCCAGTACGTCGCCCTGCGCACCACCGCGAAGGCCTTTCCCGCGCTGGTGCTGGAGATCCTCGGCGACGGTGGCGGCCTCAGCGTGACCAGCCCCTTCAAGAACGACGCGTTCGCCCTGCCGGGGACGCACACGCCGGTGGCGAAGCGGGTGCGGGCGGTGAACTGCATCAGCGGCCCCGTCGGCAATCCGCTGCTCGACAACACCGACGTCGCGGGCGTCAACCGCGCGCTGCTGGACCTGGTGGGCGAGACGCGCGTGCGCGCGGTGCGCATCTTCGGGACCGGCGGCGCGGCGCGCGCCGCCGCGGTCGCGGTGTCGGTGCGCGATCCCGAGACGCTGGTGCGGGTGGTGTCGCGCAGCCCCGCGCGCGCGCTCGGCTTCGTCGAGTGGGCCGACGAGTCGGGCGTGAGCTGCGAGGCGGCGCCGCCCGCCTTCGAGAGTCACGAAGAGGTGTACATCAACGCCGCGCCGCCGGTGGGCGGGCTGCCGACGCGCGACATGGATGAGCCGGAGAATCCCGAGCGCAATCCGGGCCGGCCCGCGGTCTATCTCGACCTCAACTACCAGAAGGAAGGCCGCGCCGCGCGCGAAGTGCTCCAGGCGCTGGGCGTGACGGTCATGGACGGTCGCACCGTGCTCCTCTATCAGGGGGTCGCGGCCTTCGAGCGCTTCTTCGGCGTCACCCCGCCCATCGACGTCATGCGCCGCGCGCTGGAAGAAGCCTTTGCCGCCTAGACTGGCCGCCCTGCGCGGGCTGGCGCTGGATGTCGAGGCGCTGGTCCTGCCGGTTGCCTGCCTGCACTGCGGGGGATCGGGGGATAGGGGGATGGGGGGACGGGGGCTCTGCGGACCATGCAGAGTGTCGATGCGGACGATCGCCCATCCGAAGTGCGCGCGCTGTGGTCAGACTAGAGATACGTGGGATTGGGGGATGGTGGGACAGGGGGATGGGAAAAGCGCGCCCCGTACCGCCATCCCCCCATCCCCCCATCCCCCCGGTGTCTGTGGTTTCTGCCGCACCTGGCCCGAAGCCCTGGCCTGGGCCGATTCCGCCGTCTGGTACGAAGACGCCGCGCGCGCGCTGGTGCGGGCCCTCAAGTACGGCGGCTGGCGGGTCGCGGCGGGACCGATGGCGGAGATCATGATGCGGCAGCTGGGAGCCCGGATCCTGGATGCCGACCTGATCGTGCCGATCCCGCTGGGGCGTCTGCGGCTCCGGGAACGCGGGCACAACCAGGCGGAGGTGTTGGCGGATTGTTTGGGAGGGCGACCACAAGGGTCGCCCCAACGGTCGCCCCAACGGTCCTGGCCGTCGATCCTCGAGCGCACGCGCGAAACGAAGACCCAGACGGCGCTGCACCCGCTGCAGCGGCGCGATAATGTCCGCGGAGCTTTCGTCGTGCGTCGTGAGTCGTGCGTCGCGGGCATGAAAGTCGTTCTGGTCGACGACGTGCTCACGACCGGCGCGACGCTGGGTGCCGCGGCCGAAGCGCTGGCCGCGGCGGGCGCCGCAAGTGTCGGGGCGGTGACGTTCGCGAGGGCGCTGAAGCCCGAGTAGGACCGTCAAAACGTCGAAACGTCGAAACGTCGAAGCGCGAAACGAAGAGAGCCTGTTTACGTTTCAACGCTTCGACGCTTCAACGCTTTGACGCAACACCAACATCAAAGGACCACGGATGCCAGTCAAAGTCGCCATCAACGGATTCGGCCGCATCGGCCGACTCGTCCTCCGGGCCGCGCTGAAGCAGCAGGCGGGCCTCGATTTCGTGGCGGTCAATGACCTGACCGACACGAAGACCCTCGCGCACCTCTTCAAGTACGACTCGGTGCACGGGCGCTTCGACGGCGAGGTCCAGGTGGACGGCCAGGACCTGATCATCAACGGCGACCGGCTGCGGATCGTGTCGGAGAAAGACCCGGCGAAGCTGCCCTGGAAGGAGCTCGGGGCCGACATCGTGCTGGAGTCCACCGGCCGCTTCACCGAGAAGGACAAGGCCCAGGCGCACTTCACCGCCGGCGCGAAGAAGGTCATCATCTCGGCCCCGGCCAAGGGCGAAGACATCACCATCGTCATGGGCGTGAACCACCAGAAGTACGACGCCGCGAAGCACCACCTCATCTCGAACGCGTCGTGCACCACCAACTGCCTGGTGCCCGTCGTGCACGTGCTGCGCGAAGCGTTCGGCTGGGTGCGCGGCTACATGATCACGGTGCACGCCTACACCAACGACCAGGTCATCCTCGACTTCCCGCACAAGGACCTGCGGCGCGCGCGCGCGGCGGCGATGAGCATCATCCCGACCACGACCGGCGCGGCCAAGGCGACGGCGCTGGTGATCCCCGAAGTGAAAGGCAAGATCGACGGCATGTCGCTGCGGGTGCCGACGTCCGACGTGTCGAGCGTGAACCTGGTGGCGACCGTGGAGAAGACCACCACGCCCGAGGCGGTCAATGACGCCTTCCGGAAAGCGGCGGCCGGCTCGCTCAAGGGGATTCTCGAGGTCAGCGATGAGCCGCTGGTGTCGATCGACTATACCGGCAACCCCGCCAGCTCGACGGTGGACGCGCTGAGCACCCAGGTGGTGGACGGCGTCTGCGTGCAGGTCAGCTCGTGGTACGACAACGAGTGGGGCTACAGCTCGCGCTGCGTGGACCTCATCAAGCTGGTGGCGGCCGCGCTGTGATCAGCAAGCGCACGGTCCACGATCTCGACACCGGGGTGGACGGCAAGCGCGCGCTGACGCGCGTCGATTTCAACGTCCCCATCAAGAACGGCGTCGTCGGGGACGACACGCGCATCCGCGCGGCGATCCCGACCATCCGCCACCTGCGCTCGCTGGGCTGCCGGGTGATCCTGCTCTCGCACCTGGGCCGGCCGAAGGGCAAGGGCTTCGAGGAACCGTACTCGCTGAAGCCGGTGCACAAGCTGCTCGAGAAGCTGCTCGGCAACCCGGTGACGTTCATCGCCGATCCGTCGAGCGCCGCTTCGGTCGCGACGACGAAGACGATGACCCGCGGGGCCGTCGCGCTGGTGGAGAACACGCGGTTCTACGCGGGCGAAGAGAAGAACGATCCCGCGACGGCGAAGCTGTTCGCCGCGCTGGGCGACTTCTACGTGAACGACGCCTTCGGCGCGGCGCATCGCGCGCACGCGTCGACCGAGGCCGTGGCGAGGCTGCTCAAGCCCGCCGTCGCGGGGCTGTTGATGGAAAAGGAGCTCGAGTATCTCGGCGCCGCCCTCGCCAACCCGAAGCGGCCGTTCGTCGCAGTGCTGGGGGGCGCCAAGATTTCCGGCAAGATCGACGTCATCGAGGCGCTGCTGCCCCGGGTGGACAAGGTCCTCGTCGGCGGGGCGATGGCGTGCACCTTCTTCAAGGCGCGCGGCGGCAACGTCGGCAACTCGCTGGTCGAGGACGACCGGCTGGAGATGGCGAAGGCGCTGATGGAAGCGGCCGGCGCCAAGCTGGTGCTGCCGTCGGGGGGCGTGATCGCGAAGTCCCTCGATGCGCCGGGAGAAACGCGCGAAGTGGCGTGGGACGACGTGCCCGACGGCTGGGCGATGTACGACATCGACGCCGCGAGCCGCGGCATGTTCGGCACCATCATCGGCACCGCGAAGACGATCGTCTGGAACGGACCGATGGGCGTGTTCGAGACGAAGCCCTTCGATGCGGGGACGATCTACATCGCCAACGCGCTGGCCTTCGCGACGGGCAAGGGCGCGGTGACGATCGTCGGCGGCGGGGACTCCGTCGCGGCGATCAACGAGGCGGGGCTCGAGAAGAAGGTCACGCACGTCTCGACCGGTGGCGGGGCATCGCTGGAGTTTCTCGAAGGGAAAGTGCTGCCCGGGCTCGCCGCCCTGGACGACAAATGACTGGGAACTACTTGGCAACTTGGCGACTTGGCGACTTGGCGACTTGATGATCTTTGCGGCGAATTGGAAGATGCACCTGGGTCCAGTTGAGGGTCGTGAGCTGGTGCACAGCGTACTGGCCAGGGTGCGCGCGCGGCAGGATCGCACGCTGCTCTTCTTCCCGCCGGCCGTGAGCCTGCCCGCCGTGGCCGCCGAGGTGGCCGGCCGCCACGACGCGGCCGCCGGGGCGCAGAACATCTACTTCGAGCCGAAGGGCGCCTTCACCGGCGAGATCAGCGCGTCGATCGCCGCCGAGGCGGGCGCGAAGTGGGTGCTGGTCGGGCACTCGGAGCGACGGCACAAGTTCGGCGAGACCGATGCCGAGGCGGGGCAGAAGGTGCAGGCCGCGCTCGGGGCGAATCTGGAGCCGATGCTCTGCGTCGGTGAAAAACTCGAGGAGCGCCAGGCCGGCCAGACCGAGACGGTCGTGCTGCGGCAGCTGGAGGCGGGGCTCGCCGGGCTCGATGCGGCATCGGTCGCGCGGGTCACCATCGCCTATGAGCCGGTGTGGGCCATCGGAACGGGCCTCAATGCGACACCGGCGGACGCCGCCACGGTGCACCGGGCGATCAGGAGGTGGCTCGACGGGCACACGCCCGCCGCGACCAGGCACCGGATCCTCTATGGAGGGTCCGTGAGCGCCAAGAATGCCCGCGACCTGCTCGCCGAGAGCGAGATCGATGGGGTTCTCGTTGGTGGGGCCTCACTGGACGCTGATTCCTGGGTGAGTATCTGCGAAAGCGGAAAGGCATAAGGGAGGCCGAAGCTCGAAGGCTGAAGTGGGGGCAAGCCCTCAGTCAGGCCGCTGTTAGCT
>JAYTEN010000286.1:0-9913 GCA_043735145.1 Gemmatimonadota bacterium
GCCTCCAGGAACGCCGCGAGCGCGGACACCGCCACCGGGTCAGCGCGCATCACGTTTCCTGGTCCGGACGTCCAGCAGCACGACACCAAGAATGACCGCGGCTTCCACCGCGTACACCGTCACCGACGGAATGCCGGCCGATCGTTGAAGTATCGCGGCGCCGGCTTCGAGCGCACCGAAGAAGATCGCGCTCCCAATTACGGCCAGGGGATGCAGCCGCGCCAGCAATGCGACGGCGATCGCCGTGTACCCGTACCCGGGTGACAGGTGCTCGTAGAGCGCGAAGGTGACACCGGCGACCTCGGCCGCCCCGGCCACCGCCGCGATGGCGCCTGACGAGAGGAACACGATCCAGGTGACGCGACCCACATTGATCTGCCCCGACACTCTCGCCGCCAGGGGATTCGCCCCGGCTGCGCGCACGGCGAAGCCGGGTCGCGTCCGCTCGATGAACACCCAGAGGAGAACCGCGAGCACGACGGCCGCGGGAAAGGCCCACGTCAGGCGCGTTCCGCCGACGAGCGGCGCGAGACGGGCAGCCGGGGCGATGGGATCACTCTGGGGATAGGTGTGACCTGCCTCCTGGAGCGGCCCATGGACGAGGAATCCGACCAGGTGCTCCGCGATGAAGTTGAGCATGATGCTGGTGATGACTTCGAGCACGCCGAACCGGATTTTCAGCAGCGCGGGAATCGCGGCCCACAGGGCGCCTGCCAGCAGGGCGGCGGGGAAAATCACGATCAGTGCCGCGAAGGCCGATGGCGGCGTCCACTGGGTGCCGATCCAGGCCGCCATCGCCGCGCCCGCCAGCAACTGGCCTTCCGCGCCGATGTTCCAGATGCCGGCGCGAAAGGCGAGCGCCACGGCGAGGCCGGCGATCAGCAGCGGCGTCGTGCGGACCAGCGTCGCGAGCACGAAGTCGCTCACGTCGCCGGCCCCGCTCCACTCTCCCCCCGACGCTGCATTTCAGCGATCGCCGATGGCGTAGAAATAGCCGTCACGCGCCCCGACATAGAGCCTGCCGTTCCACACCGCGGGCGTGGATTCGATGCACGCACCACTGGGCAGATGAAAGGTCCACAGCTCCGGCGGCGTCGTCCCGGGATGACTGACGTCGAAGGCGTGAATCGATCCCTCGCAGTCGGCCACGATCAAGGTGTGGTCCACGACGACCGGTGACGACCAGGCGTGCTCGGGCAGCGGCAATTCCCAGCGAATAGCGCCGGTGTTGCGGTCGACGCCGAGCAGTCGGCCGGAGTTGCTGGCGACGTAGAGCATGTCGCCGTGCAGGGCGGGTGTGGCCCACACGCCGCCAAGCTTCTCGCGCCGGCCGTGAGGAATCTGGATTCCCCACACGCGCGGGTCCCCGAGCCGGCGGGGGTCCAGCTTCACCAGCTGACCGACCGCCGCCGAGCGGGCGTTGAAGCGCTGAAGCTCCGAGGCCACGTACAGCATTCCCTCTTCGTCGATCACGATCGAAGCGTCGGTATCGTCGCCGGTCCAGTACCGGAACGTCGGGCGTACGGCTCCGCCGCGCCGCAGGTCGCGGAGGTCCACCCCCCAGACGGCGCCGCCGCTGTTGGCGAAGTAGGCGGTCCAGCCGTAGAGCGCGGTGGAATTCTCGATACTCACTTCCTGGTCATGGATCGCGGCCAGCAGCGAATCATCGAAGGACGGGATGCGCGCCACCACGTCTGGCGCGACGCTCACCAGGCCATCGATGCCGATCCGGCGATTCAGCTTGACCACGTAATACCAGCCGTTCTCGCCGCCCTCGAACAGGTAATCGTCACGGATCACCGCGTTGCCGTCCCAGTCGTTGTTCCACATGGGGCGCGGCGCGTCCTCGGCGGAAAGACGCCACAGCTCGGTGGGCCGCGGCCGGTCGATCGCGATGACATGGAAGAAGTTGTCGCGCGAGCCCGAGTAGACCAGCGGAAATCCGTCGGGATCCACGGTGACCGAACCCTTGATGATGTCGCCGGTCACGAATGGAGGACGGCGTTCGATGCCGGTCGCCCCGTCGAGAAAGTGCACCGCCCTGTCGTAGGTGCCTACGATGACTTCGATGCTGTCGCCACGCTCCACGACCGCGGGCTGCCCGGTCCAGCCGCTGCCGCACCAGAGCGGATTCTCGTGGCCGACGCGCGAATGCGCGCACATCGGCTTGCCGGCGGGAAACCGCCAGAGGATATGCGGCTCGCGCGGCACCGGCCCCCGGCCATACCAGGTGCGGGTCGCGTTCCCGCGAAACATCGTCAAGCCGCGCACGGTATCCGAGATCGACCGGCCAACATCGGCGCGGTAGACGAACGGCCGGGGCTGAAGCCGCGCGTGCCACGCAGGCAGCCGCGGTTCCCACCGTCTCGCGTAACCCGCCGCCCCGGCGACCGCGGCCAGTTCGAACGCCAGCACCAGCGCGATCGCGCCTCGGCTCAGTCCGCGGCAAGTTGTCTTCTTCCTCACGCGGCTCCCAGCATCAACATGCCCAGGCGCTCGCGACTACGCTCGTCCGGGCCGGCCCACGTCCACCGGCCCGCGAACATCACGCCGATCCGGTCGGACAGGGCGAGCACTTCGTCGAGGTCGGTCGAGTAGAAGAGCACGCCGACGCCGGCGGCGCGCGCCGCGTGCCGCAGTGCCCGGTGCACGTCCGCCGTCGCGCGCAGATCGAGGCCGCGCGTGGGGTTCTCGGCGACGATGAGCGCCGGCTTCTTTCCCAACACGCGTGACAGCACCACTTTCTGCTGGTTTCCGCCCGACAGCGTCCACACCGGCAGGCCGGGATCGTGGGCCCGGATGCCGAACTCGTCCACCGCCACGTTGGCGCGATCTTCGAGGTAGCGGCGCTGCAGCCAGAAGCCGTGACTTTCGCCCAGCGCGATGTTCTCGACCACCGAAAAATCGAGGATCAGGCCTTCGCTCTGGCGGTCCTCGGGGATGAATCCGACGGTCCCCGCCACGCCGATGCTCCCGTCGAATTGCTCGAGTCCCGCGATGGCGCGCAGCAGCTCGCGCTGGCCGTTGCCCTCGACCGCCGCAATGCCGATGATTTCGTGAGGCTGAATCTCGAGTGACACCCCTAGCACCCGCGGTGCGCCGCGATTGATGCCGGCGACCCGAAGGTCGCGCACCTCGAGGACCGGGACGGCATTTCGCGGTTCGGGGGCCGCCGTGCTCGCGGGCACCGGCGGCGTCTCGTCGCCCGCGCCGATCATCGCAGCCGCGAGCGTCGGGGCATCGAACGATGCCATTGCGCCCGTCGCGATGACCTTGCCCTGGCGCAGCACCGTCACCTGATCCGCGATCGCCAGGACTTCGCGCAGCTTGTGGGTGATGAGCACGATCGCCAGGCCACGGCTGCGGAGGAGGCGCAGCGCGGCGAAGAGGTCGGTCACCTCGGAGGGGGTGAGCGAGGCCGTCGGCTCGTCGAGCAGCAGGATGCGCACATCGCGCGTCAGGGCCTTCAGGATTTCCAGGCGCTGCCGCAGGCCGATGGCGAGGTCGCCGGCGATGGCGTCGGGATCCAGCACGAGTCCGGTCGCGCGGCCGGTTTCCATCACCGCGGCGCGGGCGGCGTGCCGGTCGTACCGGAATCCCGGCCTGCCGAGCCAGATGTTCTCGGCGACGCTCATCCGCGGCACCTGCGAGAAATGCTGGTGCACGAGGCCGATGCCCGCGCGCATCGCCGCGGCCGGACTACCGCGGGGGAGTGGGCGGTCAAACACCTCGACGGTGCCGGCGTCGGGCGTGACCAGGCCGAAGAGGACGTGCATCAGCGTGGTCTTCCCCGCCCCGTTTTCTCCCAGCAGCGCGTGGATCTCGCCGGGGGCGACCGTGAAGTCGGTCCCGCGCAGCGCCTGCACGGGACCGAAAGCGCGCGAAACTCCCCGCATGCGGACGGCGTCCGTCTCAGTGCTCACCCGGTCAGAGACCCGTGGGATGATCGATGAACGTCCACTCCAGCTGATAAAGCTTCGCGATGTATTCGCCCAGGGCCCTGACACCGAGCGTTTCGGTGGCGTAGTGTCCCGCATAGAACACGTTGACCCCCAGCTCTTCGGCGTCAAAGAAGGAATGATGCTTCCCCTCGCCGGTGATGAACGTGTCGATGCCGGCGGCGCTCGCCTCGGCGATCAGGTCGCCGCCGGCGCCCGTCACGATGCCGACGCGCCGCGCGCGCGGCGGGCCGCCACCGATGAGCCGGGGCGAAACACCGAGCGAGGCGGCGAGTCGGGCACCCAGCGCGTCGCGGGTTTCGTCGACCTCTCCCCAGACACCGATCGGCGCGCCTTTGTAGTCACCCCATGAGCCGAGGATCGGGATGCCGAGCCGGCGCGCGAGCAGCGCGTTGTTGCCGACGTCGGGATGTCGGTCGAGCGGCAGATGCGATGAATAGAGGGCGACGCCGCCGCGCAGCAACGCGCCGATGCGCCGGTACGCGCGCCCGGTCAGGGGCTCGAGCCCGCCCCAGAAGAGACCGTGGTGGACGATGAGGAGATCGGCGCGCTTCGCCACGGCTTCATCGATCACCGCCTGGCACGCGTCCACCGCCACGGCCACGGAACGGACTTCCGCGTCGCCGTTGTCGACCTGGAGTCCGTTGAGCGCGCGATCCGAGTCGGGAATAGCCCGGGTATCCAGGTACTGGTCGAGGCGCGCGACGAGCTCATGAAGTCTCACTGCGGATGCGCCACGGCGACCGAGTCGTGCACGAACTCGACGCTCGGCACGCGCAGCGTGCCGGCGACGATCGAATCCCGCGCCGCGGCGATCCGCAGCCGCATCGCAGCCGGCACGCGCGCCGCCAGCAGATCGTTCAGGACGAAGCCGACCACGCTGTCCTTGATCCCGAGAAAGACCACGCCGGGATGGAAGCGGTGGTCGTGCACCAGGTGCGCCATCGCGAGCAGCGCGTGCGGCAGGTCGAGCGTCGCAGAAGCCACGATGATGTCCGGTGCCAGCGCGTTCTGGTCCTTGTTGTCACCGAGGGCGAGAACACCCGGCGACTCGCGGACCGCCTGGAACATCCCGAATGACGCGGCGTCGGCGTTGTGGATCAGCACGTCCGCGCCTCGGCGGATCTGGGCCAGCGCGTGCTCCTTCGCGGCGGCGACATCTTCGAAATTGCCGATGTAAGCCTGGAGTACCGTCACGCCGGGGCGCACCGCGCGCGCCCCGCCCTGGAATCCAAGGAACGTCCCCTCGACCGGCGGCAGCTTCATGCCACCGACGAAACCGATCGTTCCGCTTCGGGTGATCCCTCCGGCAAGCATCCCGGCGAGATAGGTGCCTTCCTCCAGCCGAAAGACCATCGGGGACACGTTCGGACGAACGGTCGAGCCGGAGGTGGTGATGAAGATGGTATTGGGATAGTCGGCGCCGACGCGCGCGGCGGCATCCTGGAACTCGAAGCCGTGTCCGAACACCAGGCGGTATCCGCGCCGGGCGTAGTCGCGAAACGCTTCCTCGAACTCCGCTGGCGTCCTGGTCTCGATCTGGCTGATCTCGGCGCCAAGCGAATCGCGAATCCGCTGTAGCCCCTCAAACGCACCGGCATTCCAGCCAGCGTCCGAGATGGGGCCAGGTGTGAGCAGCGCGACCTTGAAGACGGTGGAGTCCGGGGATTTCCTGGAACACTCCACAGACATGACAGTGACAAGACACAGAACTAACGGTATATGGAAACGTCGATTCATTGGTCCACACTGTAACGCTTTGTTCTACATATGGTTGCAGTGTTCCTGTTCGCGAATTGTGCGCTGTCTGTTGAATACGTCAGTAGCCTGCCCCGGTGCTCGGCAGCCTCGGCGGTACCGCCACGCGGGCCACGGGAACAGACGCTCGCGACAGCGCTGGCACCACGGCTGCCGTGGCGGGGCGTCCTTCCGTTCTTTGCACGACCACGGCCCTGGATTCAGTTGCCGGCTTGCCGGCGGGCTGTTCATTCATGTGGATGACGCCATTCAGGCTGCCGCCCTCGGCCACCGAAATGCGCTTGGTGGTGATATCTCCCGTGACGGTAGCCCCGGCCTGAACTTCGACCCGCTCCGCGGCGCGAATCGCTCCCTCCACCGACCCGCCGATAATGGCTTCGCGGGCATCGATGTCGCCTTGGACCACACCATCCTTGGCGACGAGCACCTGGTGGCGTGCGTGCACGTTGCCGTTGACCGTGCCCTCGACCTTGACCGTGTTGTTGGAATCGATGTCCCCGCGCACCGTCATGCCGGCCGCGATGACGGATAGTCCGCCGACGGGCACGGTTGGTTCGCGCTCACCCTTTGCCGAAAACATTCCCATGTTACGACCCCTCCTTCACCAGCGAGAGCGGATCAACCGAGCGACCGGCGCGCAGAATCTCGAAATGCAGATGAGGCGCGGTCGAGCGTCCCGAGCTGCCTGACAGGCCGATCACCTGTCCGGGCCGGACCATGTCACCCCGCGCGACGACGACGCGCGACAGATGACCATACATCGATGAGTATCCGCTGCCGTGATTGATCCGGATGTAGAGACCGTAGGCCGAATCCGTCCCGGTTTCGGTGATCTGGCCCCCACCCGTGGCGCGCACATCCGCCCCGACGGGCACCGCGAGGTCCAGCCCGTTGTGCGCCTCGAGACGCGGATCGCCGATCGCCAGGCCGCGTGTCCGGTACGACGGGACCGACAGCGGCCAGCGACGGGGAACGGATGGACCGGCCGCGGTCGTGTCGGCGGCTGACGGCGTGGCCGCAACCATCGGCGGCGCGACGTACAGCCGATCGTCCGCCTTCCCTTCTCCCTGGGCCGGCGAGGTACCCGGCAGCACCACGCTGGCGCCGAGCATGCCGCGCAGCTGCGCATAGCGCGATTCGACTTCGTCCAGCCGCCGCGCCAGTTCCAGCACGCGGCCGTTTTCCGCCTTCAGTCGTGCGACTTCGCGCTCGAGAAACGGCGCGCGCGCGGCGGCGCGCGCGGTCGGTCCGTACAGCACGACCGCCATGATTGCGGCGATGACGATCGCAATCGTGAAGCCGATCGCGAGGCGGGCCACCCAGGCACGCACCCGGACCTGCCGCGACTTCAACTCGCCTTCGCGGTGGATCATCAGCGTGTAGCCGCCCGCGCGCATCAGCCGTCCCAGCGACGTCCGAGCATCACCTCGAGCAGCCGCGCAAGATCGTCGTGCGAGTAGAACCGCGCGGCGACGTGACCCTTGCCCTTGCCCCGCAGCATCACGGCGACGTCGGTGCCGAGCTTCTTGCGCAGCGCGTCTTCGATGCGGCGCACCTCTGGGGGCAGCGCGCGCTTCGCCGCCTTTGCCGCCTTCTTTTTCGGGCCGCCGTCACCGCCGCGCGTGTGCCGCTCGGTTTCGCGAACCGACCACCCGTTGGCCACGGCCTCGCGCGCGACGCGCGCGATTTCGCGCGGATCGTCGAGCGAG
Organism: Gemmatimonadota bacterium; assembly: GCA_043735145.1. Lineage (GTDB taxonomy): Bacteria > Gemmatimonadota > Gemmatimonadetes > Gemmatimonadales > JACORV01 > DASXPG01. The sequence goes on from JAYTEN010000286.1 coordinate 7,427, forward strand.
AGCAGGGCCCGGGCGTGGCCGGCCGTGAGGGCGCCGCTGTCGAGCAGCACCTGGACCGGCTTCGGGAGGGACAGCAACCGGATCGCGTTCGCGACGGTCGAGCGCTCGCGGCCCACGGCGTGCGCGATCTGCGCCTGGCTCAGGCTGAAGTCGCGCGCGAGCCGCTCGTAGCCTTCGGCTTCGTCGATAGGCGAGAGCGACGCGCGCTGCAGATTCTCGACCAGCGCGATGGTGAGCATCGTCTGCTCGTCCACTTCGCGCACCACCGCCGGGATTTTCTTCCAGCCGAGGTCCTTGGCCGAACGCCAGCGGCGTTCGCCCGCGACGATCTCGTAGCCATCACCGCGCGGGGCAGGGCGGACCACGATCGGCTGGATCAGTCCGTTGGCGGCGATCGAGTCCTTCAGCTCCTTGAGCGCCTCGGGATCGAACGCGCGACGCGGCTGATGCCGGTTGGCGCGGATCTCATTGACCGGCAGCTCGCGCAGCGAGCCCTCGCGCTCGGCCTCCTCCACCGTACCGGCGCCGAGCAGCGCTTCGAGCCCACGGCCCAGGCGCCGCTTGGTGTCCTGGGCACTCACGGCGCGGGCTCCAGCGTCGGAATACGGTGCGCTTCCGCTGCTTCGGTGGCCGTGCGGGACATGGTACGTGAGATAAGTTCTTCTGCCACATTGAGATACGTCTGTGCGCCGATGGACCCGATATCGTACATGAGGATCGGTTTGCCAAAGCTCGGCGCCTCGGCGAGACGCACATTGCGGGGAATGACGGTCTTGAACATACGCGCGCCGAAGTATTCCTTGGCTTCATCGGCGACCTGTTTGGACAGGTTGAGGCGCGCGTCATACATCGTCAGCAGCACGCCATCGATCGCGAGTCGGGCGTTGAAGCTGCGCTGCACCAGGCGTACGGTATTGAGGAGCTGGGAGAGACCCTCCAGCGCGTAGTACTCGCACTGGATGGGGATGATCACCGCGTCGGCGGCGGTCAGCATGTTCAGCGTCAGCATGCCGAGCGAGGGCGGGCAGTCGATCAGGACGTAGTCGTAGTTGGCGCGCACGCTCTCGAGGGCGCGCCGCATGATCGATTCGCGATGGGGACGCGATACCAGCTCGACTTCCGCGCCGACCAGGTCGCGGGATGCGGGGGCGACATCGAGAAGCGGGAAGTGGATCGAGCGCCGGATAACCTCGGTCATAGGCCGGTTGTCGAGGAGCACCTCGTAGAGCGTCAGCCGCAGCCGGTCGCGCTCGACCCCGACGCCGCTGGTGGCGTTGGCCTGCGGGTCGGCGTCGACCAGGAGGGTGCGTTTTTCGGCCGCGGCGAGTGAAGCGGCGAGGTTCACCGCCGACGTCGTCTTGCCGACGCCACCCTTCTGATTCGCGATTGCAATGACTCTTCCCATGTGGGCTGGAATCTACTTGGCGGACGAGAAGAAGGTGAGGGAGGGGAAGCAGGGAGGTGACGAAGGTGACGAATGGTCGAGGGGACCGAGGGAGGGGGCGGAGGGGATGGATGGGACGGGGCCGATGGTGTTGCACGTGCAACATCGGCCGTCGGCCGGGCGAGCAGAGGGGCGATGTTGCACGTGCAACACCGCCCCTCACCCCTCGGCCTTCCTTACGTCCACCCCTCCCTCAGTCCCCTCGACCCTTCGTCACCTTCGTCACCTTCGTCACCTTCGTCACCTCAGCTTTGCCTCGCCCAACGCAGCAGCTCCTTCAGACTCGGCCGCTTTCCATACATCAGAATGCCGATCCGATACACCCGGGCCGCCCCCCAGACCACCACCAGGCACGAAACGGCCATGATCGCCAGGGACAGGGCAATCTGCGAAAACGCCACATCCGAGGTCGCCACCCGGACCGGCATGATGATCGGGGCGCTGAACGGCACCATCGACGCCACCACGGCCATCCGGCCGCCCGGATCGGGCAGGGCGCCGAAGGAGATGAAGAGCGAGAAGACCAGGAGCATCATCACCGGCATCTGCGCCTGCTGGGCGTCGGTCTCGGTGCTGCAGGTCGACCCCGCCATGGCAAAGAGGGCCGAATACAGCAGATAGCCCAGCAGGAAGTACGCGATCGCGATGATCAGCAACTCGTTGCGGATCACCGGAAGGGCAAAGGCACTGGGAGCCATGGTGGAGATATGGAAGAACGCCAGCAGCTTGTCGCGATTGTGCATCAGCAGGTAGCCGGCCCCCGACCAGATGGCGAACTGGAAGAGGCCGACCGCCCCCACGCCCAGGACCTTGCCGATCATCAACTGGAACGGCCGCAGGCTCGAAACCAGGACCTCGATGATCCGCGTCTGCTTCTCCTCGATCACGCTCCGCATCACGTTGATCCCGTACAGCAGGATGTTCATGTAGAGGAGGAAACCGACGATATAGCCCAGCAGGAACGTCGTCTCTCCCGACTCGCCGCCGCCGCCGCGGGAGATGCGCGAGGAGCGCAGGTCGATCCGCCCCTGGGCCTCCTGGAC
>JAYTEN010000287.1:0-2074 GCA_043735145.1 Gemmatimonadota bacterium
GCGGCCGAGTCGAGGGCGAGGGCGTCGGTCTTGTCGCCGGCGAGGCGGTCGAGCGAGTCCGCGCGCGCCTCGAGGGTGTCGAGCCGGGCGCCGATGCGCGCATACGGAATGAGGATATGGCGCGCGGTGACGCTGTCGGCGGTGCGCTTCTCGACCTTGATGAGGTGAATGCCGAAGCTCGTCATCACCGGCTCGGAGACGGTCCCGATGGGCAGCGACCACGCGGCCCGCTCGAACGCCGGGTCCATCTGTCCCTTGCCGAAGGTGCCCAGCGAGCCGCCCTTGCCGGCAGACGCGGTATCGGCCGACTCGGTCCGGGCCAGCGCCGCGAAGTCCGAGCCGTGTACCAGCGAGTCGCGCAGCGCGCGCGCGTGCTGTATGAGCTGGATCGAATCCAGCGACGTAGGCAGCTTGGGGATGGCAATGAACGACAGCTTCGCGCGCGCCGGCTGCCGGAAGTCGCTCTGGTGCGCGTGGTACCAGGCCTGGACCTCCGCGTCGGTCGGGATCGCGGTGTCGGGCACGGCCGCCGGCCGGATGATGAGGGCGCGCACGGCGAGGCTGTCGTGCGTGTCCTGCCAGATCGTCCAGAGCTTGGCGTCGGAGACGAAGACATCCGCGGTGATGCCCTGGAGGAGCTTGTAGCGCGGCAGCTCTTCGCGATACCGGGCCTCCATGCTCAGGAGGTAGTCGCGGGTGTTCTGGTTGGAGCCGCTGAGGAAACGTTCGTACTTGGCCGGATCGAACTGGCCGTTGGTCTGGAAATCGGGCGACTGCGTGATCTCCGGCGGGGGCGCGCGACGCACCGCATCCACGATCTCCCGGTCGGTGACCACGATGCCCCGACGGCGATACTCCTGCCGCAGCAGCTGCGCCTGGACCAGGCCGTTGAAGGCGCTGTTCTCGATGTCGCGCATCTCTTCGCGCGTGAAGCTGATGCCGGGATTCTGCTGGCGGTACTGGTCGGAGGCCTGCCGGTAGGCGTCCATGTATGACTGGTAGCGGATGGCGGTGCCGTTTACGGAGCCGACATCCTGGGTGCCGGTCTTCCCGCGACCGGTCACGCCCATTCCGACGTCGAAAACCAGCCATCCGACAAAGGCGACCGCGAGGATGACCATGACGAACTTGGTCTTCTCGCGCATGGTGCTGAGCATCGAACAACTCCGGTACGCGGTGCGTGGCTCGTGGTACGTGGTGCGTGGTAAGGCGGGGTCCGTGGTTTTCCCACGTACCTCGCACCCCGCACTACGCACTAGTTGAAGGGGGCTAAATCTATGCGGGACAAGGGTCAAAGCCAACCGGACGGCGATTCGCGCCGTTGACACAGTCGCCCGCCGGAACGTATACTCGCCTGTCCCATAGCTTTGGGCGATTTGCATCACCCATGGAGCCCTGATTGGCAGCTCTTAGCGAAGTCGAGAAGCTTGAAGCGCGATACGCGGAAAACCCTGACGGGCGCTACTTCGCGCCCCTGGCCGACGCCTATCGGAAAGCCGGCCGCGTGGATGAGGCGATCACCGTCGTCACCAGCGGTCTCAACAAGCACCCCGACTATCTCTCGGCCCACATCGTCCTCGGCCGCTGCTTCCTGGAAAAGAAGGATGACGGCAGTGCCGCCGGCGCCTTCGAGAAGGTCCTGAGCCTCGACGGCGAGAACATCATCGCGCTGAAGAGCCTCGCCGAAATCTCCGAGCGGGGCGGCCAGCTCGACGACTCCCGGCGCTGGCTGCAGCGCCTGCTGGTGATCGATGCGATGAACGGCGAAGCCGCCGAGGACCTCGAGCGCCTGGGCGGCCCGCTGCCCGAAGCGGGTGCGCAGGCCCCCGCCGCGGAACCCTTCGCCGACGATCCGCGTGTCTCCTTTGCCGACATCGCCGCCGAGCCAGTCGCCGAAGCGGTTGCCGCGTCGTCGTTCGAGCCGCCGATGGCGAGCGAGCCTCCCCGGGCCGAGTCCGAGCCGGACCTCGAAGTGCCGCGGACACTCGAGCGCCTCGCCGTGCGGCACGACCTGTTGAAGATGGCGACCGACCAGACGATGGACCTGATGCCGGCCGTGCCTCCCCCTGACGCG
>JAYTEN010000288.1:0-4682 GCA_043735145.1 Gemmatimonadota bacterium
GTGGCCGCGCTGCTGTTCTTCATCGGCATCACCGCCGAGACCAATCGCGCGCCGTTCGACATCCCCGAAGCCGAGTCGGAGCTGGTGGGCGGCTTTCACACCGAGTACTCGGGAATGCGCTTCGCCCTCTTCTTCTTCGCCGAATACACCAACATGCTCGTCCTCGGCGCGTTAGGCGCGACGCTGTTCCTCGGGGGATGGCACGGACCGCTGCTGCCCGGACCGGTGTGGCTGCTGCTGAAGTCGTACGCGGTGATCTTCGTGATGATGTGGATGCGCTGGACCTTTCCGCGGCTGCGCTTCGACCAGCTGATGAGCTTCGCGTGGAAGCTGCTGATCCCGGTCGCGCTGGTGAACCTGGTCGTGACGGCGATCGTGGTGGGAGGCGGGCGATGAGCAATCTTCCGCGCCGGCTCTGGGCCGGCGCGCGCAGCCTGCTGATCGGGCTCGGCATCACGGGCCGGCACATGATGCGCCGGACGGTGACGATGCAGTACCCGCACGAGACGCCGGACGTCTCGCGCTGGGGCGGGCCGATCGAGCTGGTGACGTTTCCCGAGACCGGCACCCACGACTGCATCGCCTGCAACGCGTGCACCCGCATCTGCCCGTCGGACTGCATCGTGGTGGAGGGCATCCGGCCCGAGGGTGTCAAGAAGATGCGCGCGACCAGGTTCCTGCTCGACTTCTCGACGTGCAGCCTGTGCGGGCTCTGCATCGACGTCTGCCCCACCGACACGCTCAAGTACTCGGAGCGCTACGACGAGGCGATGTACACGCGCCCGGCGACGGTGAACGACCTGCTGCTTCCGTTCCCGCCGGCGACCGATCCGTATCTCACGGGACAGATCAAGTGAGCGGGACCGACATGGTGTTCGCGCTGTCGGCGGCGGTGGCACTGGGCGGCGCGGCGCTCGCCGTCCTGCTGCGCAACATCTTCCACAACATCCTCGGCTTCGCGCTCGGCATGCTGGGCGTGGCGGGCATCTTCCTCAGCCTGGGCGCCGACTTCCTGGCGGCCGTCTTCGTGCTGGTGTACGTCGGCGCGGTGGCCATCGCGATGGTGTACGCGGTCATGCTCTCACACCCGCTGGACCAGGCGCCGCGCCCGCGCCGTGCCACCAAGGTGATCGGCGCCGCGGGCCTTGCCGCGTCGACCGCGGGCGCCCTGTGGACGATGCTCCGCGTGGCTCCCTGGGCGCCCGGCGCCGAGGGCCAGCCGGTCAGCGCGGCAGAAATCGGCTCGCGCTTCCTGGGCGATTACGTGCTCGCCTTCGAGCTGATCTCGGTGCTGCTCCTGGTGGCGATGATGGGCGCCGTCATGGTGGCGCGCCGCGGCCGCGCGGGGCGGGGCACTTGGTGAGCCTCAACGTGGTGCTCGGCGTGGCCACGGCGCTCTTCGGCATCGGCCTCTTCGGCCTGCTGCAGCGCCGCTCGCTGGTCGCGATGCTGATCTCGCTCGAGCTGATGCTCGCCGCCGTCTCCATCAACATCGTGGCGCTGACCCGTACGTCGGCCCCGTCCACGGGACAGACCGTCGTGCTCATCCTGATCGGCGTCGCGGCGGCCGAGGCCGCGATCGCGCTGTCGCTGTTCGTCGCGATTCACCGGGCGGCTCACGATATCGATGTCGAGCAGTTGTCGGAGATGAAGGGTTGAGCGGCGCCATCCGCGCGGCGCTCATCGCGCAGGCCGCGCCGCTGGGCGCGGCGGCGATCATCCTGCTCTTCCTGCGGCGGCACCGCGCCCTTTCGGCGGGGCTCGCGATCCTGGCGGTCACGGCGTCGCTGGTCGCCGCGATCTACCTCGTCGCCCACATCGCCGTCCCGGGCGGCAGCGCGCTGGTCGAGCACGCCTGGCTGCCGATCGGCGACGGCACGGGCCTGGCCTTCGGCGTGCTCCTCGACACGCTCTCGGCCACGATGGCGCTCGTGGTCTCCGCGGTCACGCTCCTGGTCATGGTATACTCGTTAGGCTACATGGCGGGCGATCCCGGGCACGCGCGGTACTTCGGTTTCCTGTCGCTCTTCGCCGCGGCGATGCTGGGCCTCGTGCTCGCGTCGAACCTGCTCCAGACGCTGGTCTTCTGGGAGCTGGTCGGCCTGGCGTCGTTCCTGCTGATCGGTTTCTGGTTCGAGCAGCCCGCTCCCGCGGCGGCGGCGCGCAAGGCCTTCGTGATGACGCGGGTGGGGGACATCGGCTTTCTGCTCGGCGTCCTGCTGCTGCTCCGCGCGCTCGGCAACGCGACGATTCCCGACGTGGTGGCGGCGGCCGCTTCGGGCGGCGGCGCCTTCACGCCGCGCTTCACGGCGACGGTCGCCGCGCTGCTGCTGATGGGGGTCGCCGGCAAGAGCGCTCAGGGCCCGCTCTTCACCTGGCTGCCCGACGCCATGGCCGGCCCGACGCCGGTTTCGGCGCTGCTGCATTCGGCGACGATGGTGGCGGCGGGCGTCTTCCTGGTGGCGCGCCTGCACGGACTCTTCGCCGCCGCGCCGGCGGTGATGCACTTCCTGCTCTGGATGTCGCTGATCACGGCGGTGGCTGCGGCGACGATGGCCATGGTGGCCGAGGACATCAAGCGGGTGCTGGCGTACTCGTCGATCTCGCAGCTGGCATACATGCTGATGGCGCTCGCCGCCGGCAGCGTCGGCGCGGGATTCTTCCACCTCGTCACCCATGCCGGCTTCAAGGCGCTGCTGTTCCTCTCGGCCGGCATCTTCATTCATCACGCGCACGCCAACGAGATGCGCGCGATCGCGATGCATCATCCGCGCCGGCAGTGGCCGGCGGTGGTCGGCCTCACCTGCGGCGCGCTCGCGCTGGCGGGCGTGATCCCCTTCGCGGGGTACTTCTCGAAAGAGGCGGTTCTTGCGACGTTAGGTAGCAGCGGCAATCTGGCGCTGGCGTTGGCCTACGGAACGGCGGGCCTCACGGCGTACTACGCCGCGCGGATGCTGTTCCTTACTCTCTCCGGTCCCCCGGTCCCCCGGTCCCCCGGTTGTCCGGCACCCGACGCTCGCTGAAAAAGCCGCCGACTTCATGATGTCCGTCCCGGTGCTGATCCTCTCCGCGCTCACGCTGGTGCTCGGGTGGCTCGGTCACTGGTTCGGCTCGCGACTCTCGCCCGACGCAGCGGCACACGGCGCGCTAGACCTCGGTGCCGGGCCGCTCACGGCGCTGGGGCTCGCGGCGCTCGGCATCGTCCTGGCGTGGTACGAATACGGCCGAACCGGCGCGGCCCAGGTCGGATTCATCGAGCGGGTGCCCGCGCTGCACGCGTTCTTCAGCAACAACTGGTACGTGGACCGGCTGTATGACGCGACCTTCGTGCGTGCAGCGAAGCTGCTGTCGCGCCTGGCGCGCTGGAACGACCAGGCGGTCTTGGACGGCGCCGGTGACGGGCTCGCCGAGGGTACGACGCGCGGCGGACGCCTCCTCGCGCGGGTGCAGGGCGGGCAGGTGCAGCTGTATCTGGCGATCACCATCGCCGTCGTCGTCGCGCTGGCGGTCTGGCTCACCGGCGCGGACGCGACGCGTTGAGCAACTTGCCGCTGCTCACGCTGCTGGTGCTGTGCCCGATCGCGGGACTGCTGCTGATCCTGCTGATCCCGGGCCGCTTCATGCTCGCCATCCGCATCGCGGCCGCGCTGTCGGCGCTGGCCGCCTGCGCCGTGACCGCCCTGATCGCCGGCGCGTTCGACACCCACGCGGCCGGCTACCAGCTGGTCGAAGTGGCGTCGTGGATGCCCGAGGTCGGGATCAGTCATCACGTCGGCATCGATGGCCTGAGCCTGCCGCTGCTGGTGCTGACGTCGATCGTGTTTTTGACCGGCGTGCTGGTGATGTGGGAGCTCGAGAACCGCGTGAAGGAGTTCTTCGCCTTCATGACGCTGCTGGTGACCGGTGTGTACGGCGTGTTCGTGTCGCTGGACCTGTTCTTCTTTCTCTTCTACTACGAAGTCGCCGTGCTGCCGATGTACCTGCTCATCGCGATCTGGGGGAGCACCCGCCGCGAGTACGGCGCGATGAAGCTGACGCTGTACCTGCTCGCGGGGACCGCGCTGGTCGTGCCGGCAATCCTGGCGATCTACACCGCCGCGACGCCCCACACCTTCGACCTCACGATCCTGGCGCACGCGCGGCCCACGCCCACGGTGCAGATCATCCTGTTTCCATTCCTCTTTCTCGGGTTCGGCGTGCTGGCCGGCCTCTGGCCGGTCCACACCTGGTCCCCCGTCGGCCACGTCGCCGCGCCGACCGCGGTATCGATGCTCCACGCCGGCGTGCTGATGAAGCTCGGGGCCTACGGCGTCGTCCGCCTTGGCCTCGGCCTCACGCCGGAGGGCGCGATCGCGTGGGCCTGGCTCGTCGGCGCCATCGCCTGCATCAATATCGTCTACGGCGCGCTGAGCGCGATGGCCCAGACGGATCTGAAATACGTGGTCGCGTATTCGTCCGTGTCGCACATGGGCATCGTGATGCTCGGCGTCGCGACGCTCACCGAGCAGGGCCTGAACGGCGCCGTCTTCCAGATGGTGGCGCATGGCATCATGACCGGGCTCTTCTTCGCCCTGGTCGGCCTGGTCTACGAGAAGGCGCACTCGCGCGCGATCTTCACGATGGGCGGGTTCGCCCAGATGATGCCGGGGATTGCGACGGCCTTCGCCGTCGGCGGGTTCTCG
>JAYTEN010000289.1:0-3479 GCA_043735145.1 Gemmatimonadota bacterium
GACGGCGTCGTCGGGTCGTTGCCATGGTCCGCCGTGAAGGCGACGATGTCCTCGTCGCGCATCAGGGAAAGCATCCCCGGCAGCTCGGCATCCAGCTCCCGCAACCCCTGGTGGAACCCCGCCACGTCGTTGCGGTGCCCCCACGACTGGTCAAACTCGATCACGTTCACGAAGACCAGCCCGAAATCTACACGGGTGAGGGCGTCCCGAATAAGCCGGTATGCGTCGCCGTTGGTCGGCGTGTGCGTCGCGGTCAGGTTTCGCCCCGCGAACAGGTCGTCCACCTTGCCGATGCCGTGACGCGGAATGCCCCGCTCCGCGAGCGCATCCGGGAGCGTCCGCCCGACGGGCGGGATCGAAAAATCCTTCCGGTTGGCGGTGCGCCGGAAGGCGCCCGGCGTTCCCACGAACGGCCGGGCGATCACCCGCGACACCGCCTCGGCCCCCACCAGCAGCTCGCGGGCCACCTGGCAGCCCGCGTAGAGCTCGGCCAGCGGGACCTTCTCCTCGTGCGCGGCGACCTGGAAGACCGAGTCGGCCGAGGTATAGACGATCCAGTCGCCGGTCTCGAGATGGCGCGCACCGAACTCGTCGATGATCGCCGTCCCCGACGCCGCCTTGTTGCCCATCACGCCGCGCCCGGTACGCCGCGCGAAGTCGTCGATGATCGATGCCGGGAATCCCTTCGGATACGTCGCGAAGGCCTTTTCCAGGATGACGCCGGACAGCTCCCAGTGCCCCGTGATGCTGTCCTTCCCCGCACTGGCGGGCCGCATCAGACCCCACGCCGCCGCCGGCTTCGCCACCCTTCTGATCCCCTGGATCGGATGGACATTGCCGTAGCCGAGCGCCTCGAGATTCGGCAAGGTGAGCCCGCCCACGGCGCGCGCGACATTGCCGATGGTGTCGCTGCCCACGTCGCCGTATTCAGCCGCGTCACGTGCCGCGCCGCATCCCAGTCCGTCGAGCACGATGAGGAAAAAGCGCTTCACCGGTAGATCCTTTCCACTCGCGATCCCAGGCCCGTGAGGATCTCGTAGCTGATCGTGCCCGCCGCCCGCGCGACCTCGTCGAGGGTGATGGTCTCGATGCCGTCGGTGCCGATGAGGGTCGCGATGGCGTCGTCTGCCGGCGCCTCGTCCGAGACGAGCATCGTGAAATCCATCGTGACCACGCCGGCGACAGGCAGGCGCCGCCCGCCGATCAGCATGCTGCCCGACGCGGAGAGGGAGCGCCGGTATCCATCCGCGTACCCGGCCGCCACCGTCGTCACGTGCGTCGGCAGCTCGGCGCGAAAGGTCGCGCCGTAACTGATCGTCGCACCGGCTTCGCGCCGCGCGACCCGGCAGACCCGCGCCCGCCAGGTGAGCACCGGGGCCGGCTGGTGCGATGCCACCGCGCCCCCGTACAGGAAGATCCCGGGCCGGACCAGGTCGCCCGCCACCTCCGGATGCCCGAGCGCCGCGGCCGAGTTCGCCGCGTGCACCATCGCGGGCCGCTTCGGCAGCGTGCCCACCGCGGCTTGCAGGCGCTGCCACTGCTTGCGAATCGAAGCCGGGTCGCGCTCGGCCGAGTGAAAATGCGTGGCGACGCCCTCGAAGCCCGGCGACGACGAAAAGCGGGACGCGGCCGATGCGAACGCTTCCCACCAGATGCCGCCGCGATTCATGCCGGTGTCCACACCGACATGAAAAGGCAGGGTGCCGAAGGCGAGCCATGCCCCGATTTCCGCTTCGCCGCCGAGCACCGGCGTGAGGCCATGGTCGGCGCACGCCGCGAGCATCTGCGACGTCGGTTGCACGACCAGGATGGGCCGGACGATGCCCGCCGCGCGCAGCTCGATCCCTTCCGCCGCGGTCGCGACGCCAAAACCCCACGGGTCCAGCGGCTCGAGGGCCTGCGACACGGCCACCGCGCCCAGGCCATAGGCGTTGGCCTTCACCATGGGCAGCAGCCTCGCGCCCGCGGCCTTCGCCATGATCAGGCGCGCGTTGGCGCGCACGGCTTCGAGGTTGATCTCGGCCCAGGTCCGGTCGGGCAATGGGGCGGTCGGCTGACGACGCATTGCTCTCAATTCGCAAACCGGGTAGCGTACCCGCCAAGGAGGCTAAATGCAAGGAGAATCGGGGTTTGGAGACATCCTGACGCTGGTCCGTGACCTGCGTCAGCGGTGCGATTTCGACCGGGCGCTGACGCTCGACACGCTGCGTCCGTACCTGCGCGAGGAACTGGCCGAGTTCGAGGAGGCGCAGGACGAGGGCACCGAGTCCAGGGTGGCCGCCGAGCTGGGTGACATCTTCCTGCACTGCGCCTTCCAGATCGTGCTCGCCGAGGAGCGCGGGGCCTTTACGCTCGCCGAGGTGACGGACCGCCTGGTCGACAAGATGAAGGCCCGGCATCCCCACCTCTATGCCGGGGGCGACAAGCCCGATTGGGAAAGACAGAAGGCCGAGGTGCGCCGGCGGGAGGCCGCGGCGCGCGGCGAGGCGGTGAGCGTCCTGGGGCATCTGCCGCCGGGGCTGCCGGAGCTGGAGCGGGCGTGGCGGTTCCAGGAGCGCGCGGCGTCGGTGGGGTTCGACTGGCCCGACGTCGCCGGTCCTTTAGACAAACTAGAGGAAGAGGTGCGGGAAACGCGCGCCGATCCGCGGGGCGAGATCGGCGACGTCTTCTTCGCCGCCGTGAATGTCGCGCGCAAGGCGGGCATTCATCCCACCATCGCGCTGAAGGAGGCCACCGACAAGTTCGTCAGGCGATTCCGCCGGGTGGAGACAATGGCGGAGAAAAAGGGCGTGGAGCTGGCGACGGCGGGACTCGAGAAGCTCGACGAGTTGTGGGATGAGGTCAAGCGAGCGGGAGAATAGCGGTCAGAGAATCAATTTCCGCGCCGCCGCACGATAGGGCCGCTGCCGGTTCCACGCATGCAGGGCGAACAGCGCCACCGCCGCCGTCTCCGCGACGCGGCCCACGGGCACGAGCCAGGCCGGCAACGCGGGATCGCCGCCTAACGCGGCGACGAGCAATCCGCCGTTCAGCAGTCCGTAGACCGCCCATATCACGCCGCCGCGGCCGCCGGGATCCTGCCCCGCCGGGCGCGGCAGGATCCAGTACGCCACCCCGATCACCAGTTGCACCAGCCATCCCATCAGCATCTGCTCGACGTGCACCGGCCGGTGCGACGCCGCAAAGACCGGCCACCCGACCGCCTTGAGGGACAGGTACATCGCGCCGAGGGCCGCCCCCGACAGCAGGTGCACGCACGCCGTGCGGATGAGCCAGACGCTGACGCGGGGCACCTTCATCGCGCGCTCACCCGCGGCCACGCCTGGAACACGAACGCCACCACGGAGACGAACTGGAGCAGCGCCGCGAGCAGGAGTCCCGCCGCGGCCGGCGGGGACGCGCGCACGGCAAGAATGGGCTCGGCAATCGCGCGCAGCAGCAAGCCGGCATTCATGGTGGCGAAGCAGGTCCACCCGATT
>JAYTEN010000290.1:0-6820 GCA_043735145.1 Gemmatimonadota bacterium
TACCTGTCGCTCGCCGACCTCGCGGCGGGCCGCGCCGCCAGCTTCCGGCGCACCGTCGGCGTCACCGAGCGGACCTCGCAGAACTACCGCTGGGGCGGCTACGTGGGCGACGTGTGGGTCATCAAGCGGCCCTTCCAGCTCACCTATGGCCTGCGGCTCGAGGGCTCCGCGTTCGGCAACGCGCCGCTCTACAATTCGCGCATCGACACGGTGTACGGCATCCGCACCGACCGGCTGCCGAAGGAGTTGCACCTCAGCCCCCGCGCCGGCTTTACCTGGACGCTGGGCGGCCAGGGCTTCACGCCGGGCATGACCTTTACGCCGGGGATGCGCTTCGCCCCGCCGACGCTGGTGATCCGCGGCGGCATCGGCGAATTCCGCAGCATTCCGCCGAGCCAGCTCGTGGTCCAGGCGCGCAGCGCCACCGGCCTCGCCAACTCGTCAGGCGATGTCTTCTGCAACGGCCCCGGCACGCCGACGCCCGACTGGAATGCGTATGGCGCGAGCGAAGGCAGCATCCCCGACCAGTGCAACGGCGCCATCGCCACCCCCGCCGGCGCCTTCGTGTCCCGCTCGGTGGTCCTTCTCGCGCCCGGCTTCGAGGCGCCCCGCGCCTGGCGCGGCTCGCTGGCCGTCGAGAAGCGGCTGACGCAGCTCTTCCGCCTCAGCGTCGAGGGCAGCTTCGCCCGCGGCGTGGCGCAGTACGGCTTCAGCGACCTCAACCTCAACACCACGCCGGCCTTCAGCCTGCCGGCCGAGGGCAACCGGCCGGTGTTCGTGCCGGTCTCCGGCATCGACCAGGTCACCGGCACGCCGCGCTTCTCGGCGTCGCGCGTGGACAGCACCTTCGGCAGCGTCTTCGAGGCGCGGTCGAACCTGCGCAACGCCTCCGAGCAGCTGACCGTCAGCCTCGGCGGCATCCTCGGACGCGGCGTACAGGTCAACACGTCGTACTCGTGGCAGAGCGCGCGCACCCAGGCGACGGGCGCCCGCGGCGGCGCCACCGCCGGCGACCCCAACGCCGCCGAGTGGTCGACCAGCGAGCTCCAGCGCCGGCACAGCTTCCTCGCGACGGTGACGTACCCGCTGTCGCAGTCGCTCGAGGTCACGTCCATCGGTCGGATGACGTCGGGCACGCCCTACACGCCGACGGTGGGCGGCGACATCAATGGCGACGGCATGCGCAACGACCGCGCCTTCATCTTCGCGCCCGGCGTCACCACGCCGGAGGCCATCGGCATGCAGAGTCTCCTCGCCAGCGCCGGCAGCGGGGTGCGCGAGTGCCTCCAGAAGCAGCTCGGCACCGTCGCCGCGCGCAGCTCCTGCACCGGGCCATGGCAGTACTCGCTCGACTTCCAGATGAACTGGCGGCCGACTTTTTTCAACCTCAATCACCGGCTCACCATCTCGGTGGTCACGCAGAACTTCCTGCGCGGCGTCGACGAGCTGCTGCACCGCCCGGCAACCGAAAAGGGCTGGGGCCTCAACACGCGCCCCGACAACACCCTGCTCTACGTGACCGGCTTCGACTCGACGGCGCACCGATTCAACTACGCCGTCAACGAGCGCTTCGGCGCCACCTACGGCTCGGCGACGGCATTCCGCCCGCCCTTCCAGGTCGGCATCCAGATGCGCATCGCCATCGGGCCCGACCGCCAGCGGCAGATGCTCGACGCCATGCGCGCGGGCAACCGCGCCGGCGCGGCCGAGATCGCGCGTGGCGGCGGTGGCGGCGGCCCCGGCAACAGCGGCGCCTTCCGCGCCCCCGTCACCACCAGCGCGGAAGTCATCACGCGGATCGAGTCGGCGATGCAGAACCCCGCCGCCAAGGTTCTCGAGATGCGCGACTCGCTGAAGCTCGACTCCAACCAGGTCGCGCTGCTCATCCCGGTGCGCGACTCGGTAGACGCGCACAACACGATCCGGGTCGATTCGATCCGCTCGGCCCTCGGCACCAGCCGCACGCCCGACTTCCAGCGGCTGATGCCGATCATGCTGCCGATGTTCCAGTCGGGCCGGACCGAGATCGCCCAGGCGCTGACAACGGTGCGCGCGATCCTGCGGCCGGAGCAGTGGGCGATGCTGCCCGAGACAGTCCGCGATCCGGCGGCGGCGGCGAGGCAGATGATGTTCGGGCCCGGGCAGGGACGACCGGAGGGGAGACGCGAACGACCGGAGGACTGATCAGTAGCAGTAGTGGAATACAGACGTATTCGGGATCAGGCCGGATCAGGCAGCCACAGACACAGGTTCAGTCAGTCAGAGGGCGGCGTGAGTTTGCGCCGCCCTGCGCGTTTCTGGTTATGCAGAACCCGTGGCCTGCGGCATCATTGCGCATGGCAAATGGCGTTGGCTTGAAGGCGCTCGAGCATGCGGAGCGTTTGGCCGTCCTGTGCAGACGGGCCGTGGACGCGTTTCCCGCCGAAGAACGCGATCGCCTGGGCGATCAGTTGCGCCGCGCCGCCGACAGTGTGGCGCTCAACATCGCGGAAGGCTCGGCGAAGGGGAGCTACCGGGACTACCGGCGCTACCTCGATACGTCACGCGGATCGCTGATGGAGGCCGGCACCGCGATACGGATTGCCCGTGGCGCGGGCCTGATCGAGGAGGCACTCTACCAGGAAATCGCGGAGTGCCTGGATGAGACTTCGCGGACCCTGTACGGGTTGATCCGCTCTATCACCGCGCGCATCGAGCGCGGGGAAGGCCGCCCCTGGCCGCGCCCTCGCAAACCTCCGACCGCCGGATCCAGCCCCGCCCCCTGATCCTGCCGATCCTGCCTGACCCTGCCTGACCCTGCCTGACCCTGCGCCGTCTGCATCCTATTACTGATACTGACACCGATCAGTAGTAGAATACAGACGGAATCAGGATCAGCATTTACCAGGCGTGGTACCACCTCGAAATCGGTCCCTCGCGAAAATCCGGCACCAGCCGCGTCCTCCCAGCCTCGATCGAATACACGCGATCGGTGACCTGTAGAATTGACTGGGGATCGTGGTCCGCGACCAGGATGGCCACACCCCGCTCGACCAGAGCTCGCAACGCCCGGCCCACCACCTCCCGCGTCTTCGGATCGAGTCCGCGCCATGGCTCGTCGGCAACCAGCACCTGCCGGCACGCCAGCAGCGCGACGGCCAGGCCCACGATCCGCGCCTCCCCGCCCGACAGCGACATGGTGTCCGAGCCCAGCAGGCCATCGAGGCTGTATTCCGCCGCCAGCGCCCGCCAGTCCCCGCCGCTGCGCCGGGCGGCCGCCTCGAGGTGCTGTGCGACCGTGAGCGACGGCTGGAGCCACGAGAAATCGGGCATGTAGAACACGCCACGCGGCGCCAGCGAAGCGAATCGCGGTCTCTCGACGAACACCCCGTCCAGGTGCACGCGCGCATCGGCGCAGCGGCGTGTCCCGACCATGATCTGCATCAGCGTCGTCTTGCCCGCGCCCGACACGCCGACCAGCGCGGTGACGGTTCCCGCCACGGCATCCACGTACGCCGTCTTGAGGATGTGCCGCTGCTGCTTGATGTACGCGGGTACTTCGACGGAGAGGCGGGCCACGGCGGTCACTGGAGCAGCGAGACGAGCGCGCTCAACGTTACGCACGTGGCGGCGAGCTGGATATAGGCGAAGGCCGGCCGGAGGCCGAGGTTGCCGAGGAGGACATCCTCGCCGTTGCGCCGCATGATCGCCCAGACCACGAAGGCGGCGACCGCGATGGCGCCCAGCTCGGTGACAGGACGGAAGGCCAGCGGCGACAGGCCCGGAATGACATTCGCGCCGAGGATATTGGCGGCTTTCAGCGGCAACCAGAGGACCAGGAATCGCTTGAAGTACAACCAACAGAAGGGGCCGGCGAACCAATCCCGCCATGCAGCCACCGGCGACGTCATCGCAGATTATCCGCCCGCAACCGGAGGAATCAGCGCGACTTCGTCCCCATCGGCGAGTGGCGCTTCTGCTTTTGCGTAACGCTGATTGACGGCAATCAGTGGCTTCGGCGGAAGCCTCTCTGCGCCTGGACGCGCGCGCAACTCGGCCAGGACATCACCCGCCGTCGATCCCGTGGGCATCTCGAGTGCGATGTTGTCCTTGCCGAATGCTTCGGCATACGACGCGAAGAGAAGCAGCTTGATGCGCATGTCGAATTCTATCGTGCGAAAGAGAAAAGGGCGGCCACAGGGGCCGCCCCTACGAAGTGCGTGGCCCGATCTAGAACTTGATTCCGCCCGTCACCACGAGCTGATCGCCGCGATCGAGGATGACCTTCAGCTCGAGAAACGGCGTGACGCTGCTGCCGGCGGACCGGAACTCCATGCCGCCGAGGATGTTGAGTCCGAGCTGCGAATCCGAGAGCCCGTTGCCGGTAATATGCGAGAAGTTGAGGCCCGCACCCGCGTAGGGCGTGACCTTCGGCGCCGATGCGGGCCGGAAGTTGTAGACCACGTTGTAGTTGAGGGCCAGCTCCGTGAAACCACGCCCCGGAAAGTAGACATCCGCGCTGGCGATGCCCGAGAGCGGCGCCGCGGGGAACAGCCCCTGGAGGCTGTGACGGATTCGGCCACCGATCCCGAACTTGCTGTCACTGCCGAAGTTGACCTGCACCCCGAATCGCATCGGGTCGCGGCCGGTCTGCGCGGCACTGGTTCCGGGACGTGCCGCAGTGAGCGCAGCGGCGCAAGTGATTACTACGAGTGCATTTCGCATTGTGGTCTTCTTGTTGTTGTGGAAAAGGTCAGGCGTTGGGCAGTGACTCGATGCGCTCGGCGACCATAGCCCGTAACTCCTTGCTGGGCTTGAACACCGGCACGGGACGGGCGGCAACTTCGACCGGATCGCCGGTGCGGGGATTGCGGGCCATGCGAGTCTTGCGGCTGCGGATCTTGAATGTCCCGAAACCGCGAACCTCGATGTTCTTCTGATCTGCAAGCGCGTCTTTGACTGCGTCCAGGAAGCTATCTACAACGCGGGCACAGTCTTTCTTGCTGATCATAGGGCCGGCCGTCCGCGCGATCTGCGCGGTTACCCTCTCTACCAGGTCGGCCTTGGTCATCGATGCCTCCAGCGCTCCGGTGCGACCCCATCAAGGAGGGGCCTTGGGCGGCTAATCTGGAAGCTAGCTTGTTGACTGTCAAGAGGTTGGGGTCATCAGGCGGACAAATTCCGCGAAGTGCCCCCTGGCGTCATGGGGTCCCGGAGAGGCTTCCGGGTGGTACTGGACGGCAAAAACGGGCAATTCCCGGTGTCGAACGCCTTCCACGGTGCCATCATTGAGGTTACGGTGTGTCACCACCAGCTGGGAGGCGCCGGGGACCCCGGTTTTCCCCACCGCCCCGACCTCGCACTCCTCGCCCTTGAGCGCGAACCCGTGATTCTGGCTCGTGATCAGAACCCGCCCCGAAGCCAGGTCCTTCACGGGGTGGTTCCCCCCCCGGTGACCATAGGGCAGCTTGACCGTCTCGCCCCCGAAGGCCAGGCCCATGATCTGGTGCCCGAGGCAGATACCGAACATCGGCGTCCGGGTCGCGGCGATGTCGCGGATGATCTGCGGCGCGTAGCTGACGGCCGCCGGGTCGCCCGGGCCATTCGACAGGAAGACACCATCGGGCTTCATCGCCAGCGTCTGCGCGGCCGTCGTGGCCGACGGCACCACCGTGACGCGGCAGCCGATCTCGGCCAGCAGGCGGACGATGTTTTCCTTGATGCCGTAGTCGTACGCGACCACGCGGAACGGCGAGTTCTCCGCACCCACGCTGCGCTGGTCGGTGCGGCTCACGACGGTCGCGAGGTCGCGCCCGTCCATCGACGGCGATGCCATCAGGATGCGCCGCGCCTCGTCGCTCGGCAACTCGCCCATCGCCATCACGCCGCGCATCGCGCCCTTGGCGCGGATGTGCCGCGTCAGCCGGCGCGTATCGACTTCGGTGATGACGGGAATGCCCCGCTCCGCCATCCAGCTGCCCAGCGCGCCGGTGGCGCGCCAGCTCGATGTTTCGCGCGACAGCTCGCGCACCACGACGCCCGCCACCTGCGGCCGCGCCGACTCGAGGTCTTCCTCGTTGATGCCGTAGTTGCCGATCATCGGCGCCGTCATGACGACGATCTGGCCGGCAAAGGAAGGATCGGTGAAGACTTCCTGGTAGCCCGACAGGTTGGTCGTGAAGACCACCTCCGCGGCCGTGATAGGAAACGGGGCGCTCGTGGCGCCCCGGTACCAGGTGTCGTCTTCCAGCAGAACGTAGGCGGGCTGGAGTGGCTCCATTACGGTCGCTTGGTGCTTCCGGGCGCCGGCGCGGCCGGCTGGGCCGGCGCGGGCTGCGACGTCGCAGGGGCGTTGTTCAGGGGCAGCGGCGCCTGGTTGCTGAGCGGCGCGGGCGCGGCCTGCTCGCTACGCTGCTGGCGAAGCTGGTCTTCGGTCAGCGATCGCGGCGCATTGTTGCGTCCGCCGATCAGGCCGAGGAGGAAGCAGATGGCGAGGAAGGTGCCGCCGGCCCACCAGGCGGCCTTGTGCAGGATCGTCGCGGCCTGACGGCCGCCAACGAAGGCGTCGCTGGAAGACCCGCCGCCGAACTGGGTCGTTAGGCCGCCGCCCTGTCCGGCTTGCAGCAGGATAGCCGGAAAGAGGATCAGGGCCGCGAGAATCGCGAGGATCAGGAATAGCGTGAACATAGACAGGAAAAGTAGATGCAAGGGAGGTAAAACGGGAGAGGCGGAAGTGGGCTCGAGCTAACAGCGGCCTGACTGAGGGCTTGCCCCCACTTCAGCCTTCGAGCTTCGGCCTCCCTTATGCCTTTCCGCTTTCGCAGATACTCACCCAGGAATC
>JAYTEN010000291.1:0-2117 GCA_043735145.1 Gemmatimonadota bacterium
GTGTCGCTCGCCGAGACCGACCACGTCCTGGGCCACGAGCTGGTCCACGCCTTCCAGTACGACATCACCGCCCGGGGCATCGGGTCCTCGCCGGGCGCGAACTCCCTGCCGCTCTGGTTCATCGAGGGCATGGCCGAGTACCTGTCGCTGGGGCCGCAGGACAACTTCACGGCGATGTGGATGCGCGACGCGGTCCTGCATAACGACATCCCGACGATCCGTAAACTCGACGATTACAAGTACTTCCCCTATCGCTGGGGGCAGGCATTCTGGGCCTACGTCGGCAGCGTCTACGGCGACGAGAACATCGGCGCGGTCCTGCGCCAGGCGGCGCGCACCCGCGACCCGTTCGTCGCGCTGCATACCGTGCTCAACGTGAACGTGGACACCCTGTCGATGCAGTGGCACGAGGCGCTGCGCGCGGCGTTCGGCGCGGGCGGCGCGCTGGCGGCGGCGACCGACAGCAGCGGGGTCCCGGTCCTCACCAAGGCCACCACCGGGGGGCGGCTGAACGTGGGCCCGTCGCTGAGTCCCGACGGCACGCGCGTGGCCTTCATCTCGGAGCGCGATCTCTTCTCGATCGAGGTCTTCCTCGCCGATGCCGAGACGGGGCACATCATCCGGCGGCTGACGCAGACGGCGCGCAACCCGCACCTGGAGAGCATCCAGTTCATCTATTCGTCGGGCAACTTCTCGCCCGACGGCGGGCGCTTCGCCCTGGCCGCGACGGTGCGCGGCAAGCCCTCGCTCCAGATCCTGGACGTGAACAGCGGCCACACCGAGCGCGAGATTCCGCTGCGCGAGCTGGACGAGATTCTCAACCCGAGCTGGTCGCCCGACGGCAACCAGCTGGTCTTCACCGCCCAGGTGGCGGGCGTCACCGATCTCTTCGTCTACGACCTGGCGGGCAACGCGCTGCGCCGCCTGACCAACGACGCCTTCGCGGACCTCCAGCCGGCCTGGTCGCCGGATGGCCGCAGCATCGCCTTCTCGACCGACCGCTTCGGCACCAACGTCGACGCCCTGCGCTACGGCCGGCTGCGCCTTGCCACCATCGACGTGGCATCGGGCGCGATGACCGGGCTTCCATCGTTAGGCAGCGGCACCCAGAGCAACCCGCAGTGGGGCAACGGCGGGCGGACGCTGTTCTTCCTCGCCGACCCCGACGGCCTCACCAACGTCTACCGGCTCGAGCTGGCCAGCGGCGCCCTGACGCAGGTGACGAACCTCCCGGCCGGGGTGTCGGGCATCGCGGCGCTGAGCCCGGCGCTCGCCGTCGCCGCCAATACCGACCGGATGATGGTGTCGGTCCACCAGGGCGAGGGGAACCACGTGCTGCGCTTCGACGGCGCCGCGGCCCTCGCGGGACAGCCCGCGGCGCAGCGCGCCACGCCGGCCACGCTGACCCTCGCGGCGCCGGGCCACGCCCAGCAGGGCCGCGTCGTCACCTACCTGGCCGACGCCTCGACCGGCCTGCCATCGGCCGCGGAGTTCGCGGTGGGCGGTTACCGCTCGCGCCTCGCCCTCGACTACATCGCGCCGCCGACGCTCTCGGCGGGCAACAACCAGTTCGGCACCTTCGTGGGTGGCGGCTCGGCGCTGCACTTCGGCTCGATGCTCGGCGACCAGGAGGCCGTCGCCATGCTCCAGGTCAACGGCACCCTGAAGGACCTCGCCGCCGGCGTCCAGTACGTGAACCGGCGCCGCCGCTTCGACTGGGGCGCGACGGCAAGCCAGATCCCGTATGTCACCGGCGGATTCAGCCGGACCTACGAAACCGTCAACGGATCGCCGGGATTCGTGGATCGCCAGACCCTCTACCGCCAGACGACGCGGCAGCTGGACGGGCTGCTCGCGTATCCCTTCAGCCGGGTGTCGCGCTTCGAGTTCCAGGCGGGCGTGAGCAACATCGGATTCAGCACCGAGGAGCGGGCCTACGCCTACGACGCCAATGGATTCTTCGTCGGCCAGGCGAAGAACACGCTGCCCTCGCCCGCCTCGCTGACTTTCGGCCAGGCATCGGCGGCGCTGGTGTTCGACAATTCGCTCTTCGGCGGGACGGGGCCGATCACCGGCCGGCGCTGGCGCCTCGAGGCGTCGCCGACCTTCGGCTCGCT
>JAYTEN010000292.1:0-5217 GCA_043735145.1 Gemmatimonadota bacterium
GATCGTATGAAGGAATACGCGAGCAAGGACATTCGAAACGTGGCGGTAGTCGGCCACGGAGGCAGCGGCAAGACCAGCCTGGTCGACGCCCTCGCCTTCGTGGCCGGATCCAGCAAGCGGCATGGCCGCGTGAAGGACGGCAGCGCCCTCACCGATTACTCTCCCGACGAAATCGAAAAAGGCTACAGCATCAACCTCGCCATCGGCTTTGCCGAATGGGAAGGCTGCAAGATCAACCTCATCGACACCCCGGGTTACCTCGACTTTGCCGGCGACGCCGAGGCGGGCATTTTCGCGGCCGACGCGTCGCTGGTGGTCTGCGGGGCGACCAACGGCGTCGAAGTGGGGACCGAGAAGGTGTGGGAGTACAGCCAGCAATTTCACCACCCGGTCGTCTTCTTCGTCTCGATGATGGACAAGGAGCACGCCGACTTCGGGCGCGTGTACGATGACATCCGCGAGCATCTCACGCCCAAGGCCGTGCCGGTGGAGATCCCGATCGGCGAGGGCGCGCAGTTCCGCGGCGTCATCAACCTCATCACCCAGAAGGCACTGATCTTCAAGCCCGGCACCAAGACGGGCGAAACGACCGAAGGCCCGATCCCCGCCGAGCTGGCGGCGCGTTACGACCAGTTCGAGAAGGACCTGATCGAAAGAGTCGTGGAGACCGACGAGGCGCTGATGGAGCGCTACCTCGCCGGCGAGACGATCGGTCATGACGAGCTGGTGCCGGCGATGCGCAAGGCGATGAAGGCGGGCGAGCTCTACCCGATCCTGTGCGGCGCGCCGGAGCTGACCTTCGGCGTGCGCGCGTTGATGGACGAGCTGGTCGAGCTGGTGCCGCCGCCCTCCGACAACGACCCGGTGGAAGCGGGCAAGTGGGGCGGCGCCGAGAAGGTGATGCTCGCGCCGTCCGACGCCGCGCCGTTCGCCGCGCTGGTGTTCAAGATCGTCGCCGAACCGCATGTGGGTGACGTGTCGTTCTTCCGGATCCATTCGGGCACGCTGCGCAACGGCCAGGACGTCTGGAACGCGGCGCGCGGCCAGGCGGAAAAGCTGAACCATCTCTCGGTGACGCAGGGAAAGGAAAAGATCGAGGTGTCGGTCCTGCACGCGGGCGACATCGGCGTGGTGGCCAAGCTGCGGGCGACGCACACCAACGACACGCTCTCCACGTCCGCGGCGCCGGTCGTGCTGCCCCTCATCCCGTTCCCCGAAGCGCTGATGCACAGCGCCATCGAGGCCAAGGTGAAGGGCGAGGAGGACAAGCTGTCGACGGGCCTCAGCAAGCTGCGCGAGGAGGATCCGACCTTCCACTGGGAGTACAACGCCGAAGTGCACCAGACCTGGGTGCACGGCCTGGGCGAGCGGCATCTCGACATCATCCTGGGCCGGCTGGCGCGGAAGTTCGGCGTGCACGCGACGCTGGTGAAGCCGAAGATCCCGTACCGCGAAACGATCAAGGGCCGTGCCGAGGGCGAGGGCAAGCACAAGAAACAGAGCGGCGGGCGCGGGCAGTTCGGCGACTGCTGGATCCGGATGATGCCGTCGCCGCGCGGCGCCGGCTACGTCTTCGAGGACCAGATCGTGGGCGGCGCGATTCCCGGCAAGTTCATTCCCGCGGTGGACCGTGGCATCCAGGAAGCGTCGGCGCGCGGCGTGCTCGCCGGCTGCCCGATGGTGGACTTCAGGATCGAGCTCTTCGACGGCAAGTACCACGACGTGGACTCGAACGAGATGTCGTTCAAGATGGCGGGGATCATGGCCTTCAAGAACGTCGCGCCCAACTGCAAGCCGGTGCTCCTGGAGCCGATGTCGGACGTCGAGGTGTTCACGCCGGAGGAGTACGTCGGCCCGGTAATGGGCGATCTCAACTCACGGCGCGGGCAGATCCTGGGGTCGGAAGCCGAGGGGCGCCTGACGAAACTGAAGGCGGTGGTACCCGAGGCGGAGATGTACAAGTACGCGACGCAGCTGCATTCGATCACGCACGGGCGCGCGACCTATCACTCGAAGTTCAAGCAGTACGCCGAGGTGCCCGGGGACGTGGCGAAGAAGATTTCCGAGGATTATCAAAAGACAAGGCTGGTAGAGCAGGAAGCCTGATATGAGGTGAATGAGGTCAATGAGGTGAATGACGTGAATGAGGTGAGGTTAACAGCACACATCTGCCGTTAACCTCACCTCATTCACGTCATTCACCTCATTGACCTCATTCACTTCGTTTTTTATCGAATCGTCACCCCACCACTCCCGGTATCGATCGAAATCCTGCCCCGTGCGCGCTGCGTGAGGGAAACGGATTGGCCGGCCTGGACCGTTTCCTGGGCGGCGAGGGCCGCCGGCAGCGCGAGGGTGAGAAACAGGGTGGTGGCGCGACGACGCATGTGATCCTCCGCAGGGAAGCAGGCAAGCCTACGGAGTTTGATTGCTGGTGGAGGAGAAGGGTTGGAATTCCCTGCAACTCAGACCTTGTGGTAGGTCACCCGCGCAGACACGGCGCCGTCTTCAGCCGTGTACTCCTCGAAATCGGAGAAGAATGCGGGTGCGTCGGCCTGGAGCGCCCGGAGGCAGGCGACGGCCATGCGGCGAATCTCCCGCTCGGCACCCTCGCCGGTGCGCAGCTCCAGCATGGTGCGCCAGGCGCGCGCGTTGGCGCTGCACACGATCTTCGTCTCGGTGCCGTTGGGCAGCACGCTGCGCGCGGCTTCGCGCGCCATCTTGCGCCGGTGCACCTTGTCGGCGACGTGCTCGTAGCGCTTCATGAGCTGCTCGACCGCGGCGACATAGGCGGCCTGGGCGGCGACCATCTGGTGGGTCCATGCCTGCTCGAGGGCATCGTCACCCTGGATCGCGGGCGGCATCACGAACGAGGCGTCCGACTCGTCCACATAGCGCTGGCTGAGCTGGCTGTAGCCGAAGCCGGCGCGGTGGCGCACCAGCTCGTGGGAGCAGGAGCGGCTGATGCCCTCGATGAGCAGCACGTAGACGGCGTGCTCGAGCACCGACCCGTGCCCCTGCTTCTTGATGTTCTCGAGGTAGTCGGCGGTCGTGCGGCTGGCCGGATTTTTCTGGCTCATGTAGCAGATCCGCCCCGCGAACTCGGCGAGACGTTCGCCCCCGCTCGAATCGCCCAGCCACTGCACTGGCAGGTGCGCCGGCTCCACGAACTGGGGGCGGGCGATGAGCGTGATCTTTGGCTCGCGGAGGATTTGCATGTGATTGGGGAATGGGGAGTGGGGAATGGGGAATGGGGAATGGTTGACGAAAGAAAACTATACTGGCGTGCGCAACTTCGCGTCGAGCAGCTCGAGCCGGTCCTCGTCCCAGCGCGCGTCGCGCTCGATGTCCCGCAGCAACTCCGCGATGCCCGGCGGGAGGTACGGCGCGCCGACCCCGACCTTGAGGAGTCCCGGTTCAATCACGGTCCCCGGTCCCCGATCCCCGGTCCCCGGTCCCCGGTCCACGAGTTTGACTCCCGGATTCAGGATGCCGGCCGGGTCCCACGCCGCCTTGACGCGCCGGCACGCTTCGGTGTAGGTGGCGCCGTACAGCCGTTCGAGGAACGGCGCGCGCAGCCGCCCGTCGCCGTGCTCGCCCGAGATGGTCCCGCCGAGCGCGAGCTGAAGCGCCGACGCTTCGCGCAGGCAGCGCTCCAGGCGTTCGGCCAGGTCCGGCGCCGAGACATCGCACAGCAGGTTGGCATGCACGTGCCCGTCGCCGGCGTGGCCGAAGATCACGATCTCGAAGCCCGCGGATTTTGCGACATGGCGCAGCCCGGCGATGTACTCCCCTAACCGGGGAAGGGGAACGCAGCCGTCTTCCACCACCTGGAGGGATCGCAGGTGGTCGGGCAGCGCGGCGAGGATGGGACTCGCGCGATGCCGCAGCTCCCAGAGCCTGCCCGCCGCGTCTTCGCTGGTCGCCCAGACCACCTTCTTCGTCCATTGGGCCTGGCGCGCCTTGACGATGGCACCCGCTTCGAGCTCGACCAGCAGCACGGCTTCGGTGGATGGCGGGATGTCCCCGTCCACCGCCCGCACGAATTCGAGGTAGGTCCGGTCGAGCAGCTCGACACTCGCGGGCGAGAACTTCTCCAGGGTCGCCAGCACCTCGGTGAGCTCGCCCAGCGATTGGAGCACGATCATCATGGATGAGGTGCCGCCGGGATGCGGCGCCAGTCGCACCTCCACGCCGGTGATGAACGCCAGCGTGCCCTCGCTGCCGATGAGCAGATGGCGAACCCAGCCGTCGTCCGCATTGCCGGCGAGCCGGTACCCGCTGGAGTTCTTGCGCGTGTGCGGCGGCGCGTTCTCGATCGGCCGCTGATGTTCGCGCAGCCACGGCGCGACGTCCTTCAGCAGCCGCCGCTCGGCGGCGGTGGACGCGGTGCGCGCGGGGTCGGCCCTGGTGGCGCGGCCGATCTCGCCGTCGGCGGTCACGAACTCGACCGCCTCGACCCAGTCGCGCACCGGCCCGTAGCGGTAGGTGCGCGCCCCCGACGCATTGGTGGCGACCATGCCGCCGATGGTCGCGAAGCGGCCACTCGAGGGGTTGAGCGGGAAGCGCAGCTCCGCGAGCGCCGCGGCATCGTTGAGAGTTTTCCACGTTACCGCTGCGCCCATTTCGGCGGTCTGGGAGCCGATGTCCAGCCGAGGCGGGGCGCGAAAGCCGTGGCGCATGTCCACGATCACGCCGGGCCCGACGTTGCCCCCCGGCATGCCGCTGCCGGCGCCGCGCGCGATGAGCGCCGTCCCGCTGTCGGCGGCCCAGCGCACCAGGGCGATCAGGTCGTCGCGGTCCTCGGGGAGCGCCACGGCCGCGGGGATGATACGGAAAATGCCGGCGCCCTCGGAATACATCGCCCGCGCATCGTCGTCGGTACGAAAGGGGCCGCGAAAACCGGTTGGGGCATGCACCCTCAAAGGATAGCCCCCTTCCTCCCCTTCTTCACCTTCCGTGCCTCCCCGACCTTCTTGACATCCCCCGCGCCGCCAGTGATGCTCCACGGTTCATGGTTACCACCGCCGCCCGCACGAAAAAGGCCG
The DNA here is from genome assembly GCA_043735145.1 of Gemmatimonadota bacterium. Lineage (GTDB taxonomy): Bacteria > Gemmatimonadota > Gemmatimonadetes > Gemmatimonadales > JACORV01 > DASXPG01. The sequence continues at coordinate 5,049 of JAYTEN010000292.1, forward strand.
AGCTGATCCACATCGAAGTGGACCGGCGGCTGGGCCATGAGTGGGATGAATGGAACGGCAAGCCGCTGCCGAACCAGGGCAACTATTCGGCACCGGCCTCGCGGTTCTGGAAGTTCGCCATTGCCACCCTCGCGGGTGCCAACGCGCTCCTGCTCGCCATCTGGTTCAT
>JAYTEN010000293.1:0-3361 GCA_043735145.1 Gemmatimonadota bacterium
GGCAGCTTCATGGGACGCAGCGCGATCGCCTCGGCCGCCCGCGGCTGGCTCCGCTTCGCGACGCTGACGCACGATAGCGCGCTGGGGCGGCAGGCGGGCGCGGCGCTGGCCTGGGCGGCAACGCCGCCGTCCCGGATCGCCGAACTGCTCATCGCCGCGCCCGACACCGCCCTGGCGCTGGCGCGGGACTCGTCGCTTGCGTTAGGCGTGCGCGTTGAAGCGCTGATGGACGTGATGAACGCCTGGATGCTGCGGCCCCGCGGCTTTCTCTTCGGGCCGCCGCGCCGTTACATCGCGGCCATCCGCGCCCTCGAAGCCGACCGCGACCGCGACCTGGCGCGCCTGGCCGGCATGACCGCGGCCACCGCCGCGCGGATGAACATCACCGGCATGTCGGGCCTGCTCCGCGAAGCCCGCCGCTAGAAGGGGTGCGGACGGAGACTACACGCCGTAGCTTTTCCAGCCCATGTCCATTCCCGACGCGTTCAATCCGGAAACTGCCGATGTCCGGGCCCTCGGTGAGGCTGTCGCCGCGTGGATCGCCGGCCACTACCAGGCGCTCCATGACCTGCCCGTCATTCCCGACACCACGCCGGCCGACACGTTTGCGCTCTTCGACGAGCCCCTCCCCGAGGATGGCGCGTCGTGGCAGTCGCTGCTCGAGCGGTTCACGCGCGACGTGGCGCCTAACGCATTGCACCTGCCGAGCCCGCGGTATTTCGGGCTGATGAACCCCGCGCCGCTTCCGATCGCGGTCTTCGCCGACGCGCTCGCGGCGGCGCTGAACCAGAACCTGGGCGCCTGGCATCACAGCCCCTCGGGCACCGCGATCGAGCGGCAGGTCATCCGCTGGCTCTGCGACCTGGCCGGGTATCCGAAGGAGGCCTTCGGGAGCATCACGACGGGCGGGTCGCTCGCCAACACCACCGGCCTGAAGATCGCGCTCGCCGCGAAGGTGCCCGGGAGCACCCGGTCCGGACTCTGGGGCCTGGATCGCCGGCCCGTGCTGTATGCGTCGTCCGAAGCGCACTTCTCGATCGAGAAGAGCGCCAACATCCTCGGCCTGGGCGGGCGCGACGGTGTCCGCGTGGTGCCGGTGGACCGGGAGAGCCGGCTCGACGTGGGCGCGCTGCGCGTCATGATCGCCGCCGACCGCGCCGCGGGCATGAATCCCTTCTGCGTCGTCGGCATCGCCGGCGTGACGAGCAACGGCGTGATCGACCCGCTGGAGGCGATCGCCGACGTGGCCGCGGACGAGAACCTCTGGTTCCACGTGGACGGCGCGTATGGGGCCGGCGGCCTGATGAGCGACCTGCTCGCGCCGTCGATGCGGGCGATGGCGCGCGCCGACTCGATCACCATGGATCCGCATAAGTGGTGGCACATGCCCTACCCTTGCGGCGCCATCCTCACGAAGGACGGCGACGCGGGGCTGCGCGCCTTCGCGGCGGCCGACGTCTACATCCCCGACACGGGCCGGTCGATCGAATTCCGGCACCACGGCCTCCAGGGGTCGCGCGCCTTCAGCGCCCTCAAGCTGTGGATGGCAATGAAACTGGTCGGCAGGCGTGCCTATGGAGCGCTGGCGGAGGAGCAGATTGCGCTCACCCGTCGCTTCGCGAAGGCATTGACGGCGGACGGCGACTGGGTGACGGTGACGCCGGTGGAGACGGCCATCGCATGCGTGCGCTACATGGGGGCGGGGGGACGGGGGGACGGGGGGACGGAAAAAGACCATGACGACATGCAGGATCGGATTGTGAAGCGGGTGCTGGCGACACGGAAGCACTGGGTTTCGCCGACCACCACCGTCGGCACGCGCGCGATTCGCGTGATGGTGATCAGCTATCTCACCCGGTGGGAGCACCTCGAGGAGCTCCTCGGCGCGCTGCGCGCCGCGGCGGCAGCGGAACGGGGCAAGTGACCATGGAGCCGCTGGGTCGCGAACCGGCCCGGTCTCTCCGATTGATAGTGCGCGCCCGCGGAACGTGGCGCGATGGGCCCGGGTAGAACGGGCATGAGCAAGATTCTGCGTGGACTCGCGGCGGGATGGGGAGCGAAGAAACTGGGCGGCGGGTGCTTTTCGACCGTCCTCATCTTCATTCTGTTGTGGTGGCTCCTGGGTCACTTCCATATCTTCCGCTGATTACGACGCCATCCAGGTGATGGCTTCGTCGCGTATGTCGGGCGGGATGGTGTGCCCGCCGTCGAACTCGCGAAACCGCACGCGGTAGCCGCCACGCTGCAGCTGGACGACGACGCGCCGCCCGGCCGCGTCGATCGGCAGTATCGGATCCTGCCTTCCGTGCGACACAAAGAACGCCGGCGTGCCGTGCCATTCGGCGGGCACGATGAATCCCGGCGAAAAGGCCGTGACCTTCCGAAACAGGTCTCCGTTGACGAAACCTAACGATAACGCGTAGGGCGCGCCGTCGGAGCACTTCGCCTTCCACCAACTCAGTGCCGCGAACCGGCCATAGCCTCCCGCGCCGTGGTCCGGACAGAATCGCGTGGTGAAGTCATGCGCCATACTACGGTTTGCGAAGCGCCGGCGACTACAAACCGTTCCAGATCGCATCCCGGAACGACGCGCGATGCACTGTCCTTCACGATCGGATGCGGAGACTTCCCGGCGATACCTGGAGGACCAGCGTTCTGATCGTCATCCCGAACGGAATGGGTTCGGACTCGAGCGTCTCACCGTTCGCGATGACGCGCACCCGGTGCGCCCCCAGGGGAATCGCCTGGGCGACGACGCGTCCCCGGCCATTGGACGTCACGTGCACGGTCGAGCCGGTCAGCTCGACGTCGGCATTGACGACCGGGTTGCCGCTGCTGTCGATGAGGACGGCGAAGAGACACGCCGACTGGGGACAATCCGCATCGCTCCTCCCGCGCAGCCACGAGTCGGTAGCCGCCACGTGCTCGTCCGGCGCCACGGCCTGCTGGTGCGTGCCACGGGCACAGCCCGCCGCGACGACGCCAAGGGCGAGGGCCGCGAAAATGTTACTGCCGCTCATGCCAGAAGCTCCTATTGGGGTTCCTTTCTATACCCGGCGGCGAGGCCGGAGATGCAGCGCCGCGGCGGGTGCGGTACATTGGCGGGAATGGTCATCCGTCACGCATTTCCCTGGGACGCCGACTGGCTCTCCGCGCTGGCGCGGCGGGCCAAGGGGTCTTGGGGCTATCCGCAGGAATGGCTAGACGCCTGGACCGATGAGCTCACGCTGACGGCCGACTACATCAATACGCACCGTGTCTTCATTGCGGAGAAAAACGGCGAGACGGTGGGCGTGTGCGCGCTCGAGGATCACGACGACCGGTGGGCGCTGGAGCACGTCTGGGTCGAGCCGAAGCATCA
>JAYTEN010000294.1:0-4806 GCA_043735145.1 Gemmatimonadota bacterium
CGTCCTGGGGCTGAAGTGCGGTGTCTCAAACGGAAACGCTGCGCGCTTGCGGCAGCGGCGGATATGTTGCAGCGAGAGTCAGGAAATCGCTAGGGCAGCAGCGCGCCGGCCGGTGCACCGCACTGCAGGCAGAATTTCTTTCGGGCTTCGAGCGGGGTGCCGCACTCCAGGCAGAACCGGCGCGCCACCGGAAGCGGCTCGCGGGCCGCCGCAATGAGCGCCTCGATGGGATCGTCACTGGGCGACTTGGCGACTTGGCGACTTGGCGACTCGCTTGCCAGGTCGGCGGCCTTCATCGCATCAAGAGCCTCGGCCGTGAACTGCGCCTTCAGCTGCTCGTAGTCAGCGTCGGACAGCTTCCCGGTGGCGCGATCGAAGTCGATCTCCTTGAGCGCCGCGAGGGCGCGATCCCGCCGCTCCAGCGCCGGATCATCCTCGTCATCACTGTCGGAAAAAAGCGGCACCGGCTCGGTGACGACCCGACCCGCGCTGACCTGCAGTATCGGCTGCAGTACAAGGAACGTCGCGGCGAGAGCGAGCAGGACGCCCGCGAGGATCCACATTCAGGACTCGAGCCTCTCGAGCTCGCGCTGCAGGCGCTCCAGCTCGGGGGACGGGGGGGCAGTGGGATGGGGGGATGGGCCGTTCCCATCCGCCAATCCCGCCATCCCGCTATCCCGCCTGATCCATCGGCGCATGAACCACACCAGCAGCGTGATGCCGGCGCCGAGGACCGCGAAGGGCATGATATAGGCCGCGAGATTGAAGCCCTTCTTGGGGGGCTGCATCAGAACTGAAGTGCCGTACTGCGTTTCGAAGGCGGCAACGACCTGGTCGGCGGTCATCGACGAATCGAGCCGCGCGAGCACCAGGCGGTGCATCGCGGGGGACGTGGCGCACGAAAAATCGGTGGTGCGGCAGGTGAAGACGTCGAGGCCGCAGCCGCAGGTGCATTTGATGCGCCGCTCCAGCGCCTGGACGATGAGCGCGTCGTCGCGCGGCGTGGTGCGCGCGCGGTTCTGCACGACGGCCGGCATCGAGAGGGTGTTGGCGGTATCAGACTGGGCGGCGAGGCGGTCCGCCGGCAGTGCGCCAAGCAGAACCGCGCATACGATGCCCCGTACCGCCGTACCGCCGTACCGCCGTACCGCCGTGCCGCCGTACCGCCGTACCGCCCTCACGCCGTCACCTGCGCCACATACCCGGCCGGCTCCGCCCTCCGCCGGCTCGCGGCGGTCGGTCCGTCGCCGGGCCACATCGCGACCATGCCGCCAAGGACCAGCACCATGCCGCCGTACCAGACCCACCAGACCAGCGGGTTGATCGTTATGCGGTAGACGGCCTCTTCGGTGCCGTTCACCGAGCCGGCGTAGACGACGTAGACGTCTTCCCGCAGGTCGCTGCGGATGGCGACCTCGGTGCTCGGCTCGAACGACTTCTGCCCCAGCGCGTTCAGGTGCTGGCGCTTCTCGCTCTTCATGATCCCGAGGTAGGTGTCGCCCCGGTACAGGGTCATCGTCGCGGCCGAGACGATCCGGTTGAGCTGGTCGTACTGCGAGACGCCTTCGTGGGTGAAGCGATAGGTGTGACCGTAGGGCGAGCGCACCTCGATCGACTGGCCCGGCTTGAGGGTCGCCTCGGTGTCGGTCTTGAAGGCCATGCCCGCGAAGCCCGCGAAGAGCATCACCATGCCGAGGTGGACGATGTAGCCGCCGTAGCGGCGCCGGTTGCGGCCGATGAGCCGGCCCAGCGCGAGCGGATACGACTCGCCGTGCAGGCGGTGGCGCGCGGCGGTGCCGCGCACGAACTCCTGCGCGACCGTCCCGACGACGAAGGCGCCGAGCGCGTAGGCGATGATCGCGTAGACATCGCTCATCCTGACCGCGGCCAGCGCGGCCGCCGTGATCAGCATCGCGCCGGTCGGCACGACGAACTGGCGGCGGAGGTTGGCCGTCGTCGCGCGTCGCCACGCGATGAGCGGACCGATGCCGGTCAGCAGCAGCAGGAGCAGCCCGAGCGGAATGTTGACCTGGTTGAAGAAGGGCGGCCCCACCGTGACCTTGGTGCCCTTGATCCATTCCGAGAGGATCGGGAACAGCGTTCCCCACAGGACCGAGAACGCGATGACGATCAGCACCAGGTTATTGAAGAGGAACGCCGCCTCGCGGCTGACCATGCTCTCGAGCTTCGACTCCGCCTCGAGGGCGGGCCAGCGCCACGCCAGCAGCGCGAAGGAGGCCACGGCGGCGAAAATCAGGAAAATCAGGAAGAACCAGCCCACGTTCGACTGCGCAAAGCTGTGGACGCTGGCGATGACGCCCGAGCGGGTGATGAAGGTGCCGAAGATGCTGAGCAGGAACGAGCCGATCACCAGGCCCAGGTTCCACTTCTTGAGCATGCCGCGCTTTTCCTGGATCATCACCGAGTGCAGGAATGCGGTCATCGTCAGCCAGGGGAGAAACGACGCGTTTTCGACCGGATCCCACGCCCAGTAACCGCCCCAGCCCAGCTCCACATAGGCCCACCACATGCCCAGCACGATGCCGGCCGACAGGAAGAGCCACGACAGCAGGGTCCAGCGCCGGATCGCATGGATCCAGCCGGTGTCGAGCCGCCCCGAGATCAGCGCGCCGATGGCGAACGCGAAGGGGATCGTGATGCTGGTATAGCCGAGATAGAGCATCGGCGGGTGGATCGTCATCCCCGGGTTCTGGAGCTGGGGATTGAGGCCGCTGCCGTCGGGCGGAATGAAGCCGAGCTGGTGGAAGGGATTCGCCGCGAACACCATCACCGCGGTGAAGAACATCACCACGAGGCAGACGACGCCGGCGACGTAGGGCGTCAGCTCGCGATACTTGCCGCGATTGAAGAGCAGCGCCAGCGAGCCCCAGGTGCACACCACGATGGCCCAGAAGAGCAGCGAGCCCTTCTGCCCCGCGTAGAACGCCGACCAGACATAGTAGAGCGGCAGGTTGCGGCTGGTGTACGACGCGACGTACTCGATCGAGAAATCGTGGGTGAGCAGCGCGCGCATGAGCGCGCACGACGCCACGAACAGCAGGCCCCACGCCACGAACACCGCGCGCTCGGCGCTGGCGGCGAGCTCGGGCCGGCGGCGCACGCCGCCCAGGAACGCGACCCCTGCGCCCCAGGCCGCGATGAGCATCGCGATCCAGAGCGAAATGTTTCCGAGATCAGCCATTGAAAAGCAGCGGTACGGGGTAAGGGGTACGGGGTACGCGCACCACTATGTCGCGCGCATCGGGGCGTTCTCGAAGCGCGAGCCGCACTTGGCGAGGAGCGTCGTGGCCTTGAAGGTCCCGTCGGCCTGGAGGCGTCCCTCGACCACGACCTCGGCTTCGTCGGTGAAGGTGTCGGGCGCGAGGCCCCGGTACACGACCGGGTAGGTCGCCGTGCCGTCAGTGACCCGGAAGGTGATGGTCTGGGTCGCGACATCGCGCACCACGGACCCCTTCACGACCTTGGCACCGATCTTGATGCCTACGTCATGGATCGAGCGGTCGGTCGCGACCTTGTGGGACAATTCGGTCGGCGTGAGGTAGTAGACGCCGGTTTCCTTGATGCCCGAGGCCATGAGATAGCCCACCGACACCAGGATCAGCGCTCCGCCAATGACGAACTTCGTGCCTGCCTTCATGATGTCACTCCCGGTAGCCCAAAAGGTACCTTCCCGCCGACCGTCCATGCCAGAGGACGAGCGCTCCGTCCGGATCGGGAAAAGCCTAGACGCATCCCATGAACGCTTCATGAAGTATGCATGAAAGGACCACCCGGGCAGGTCTTGGGAAAAGATCTAGTCTTATGGACTAGGCCTTCTGGGTGATTCTGCTGAAGAGGCCCTCATTGTTGTTTCATGCTCCACGGAGGCGCCCCCGGATAGGTTGCCGCGTTGGCATTCCCCGCTGGCTAAGGAACAACGCGCATGCAGCGCCTGGAGGCAGTGATGGGTGGCCGGACCGCAGGATTTTCCATGCTGACGCGAAGCCTTGTGGGCTTGCTCGCCATCGGGCTGGTTTCGTGCACCGATAACAGCCCGGTGGTCACGCCCTCCCTGGATGCCGAGTTTGTCGGCTACTCCGATCCGGCAACCCAGCGGACCACCTGCGGGAATTGCCACATCACCAAACAGCGCACCTGGGCGCGCACCGGCCATGCCCGCGCGTGGGCCGACCTCCAGAACAGCGGCCGGGCCAACCCGACCTGCGAGCGTTGTCATACCACCAACGGCTCGAGCAACCTCGCGACCGACTCGGCCGGCTTCACGTCGGTGGCCGCGAACGCGAAGGACTTCTACAAGGACGTGCAGTGCGAGGCCTGTCATGGCCCCGGCGGCGGGCACGTGGCGGCTCCCGACGACGCGCAGCCCCTGACGACCATCGTGGCGGACACCAACTCCAGCTTCGGGTGCGGCACCTGCCACACCGGTGTCCACAATCCCTTCGTCGAGCAGTGGCGCAGCTCCACCCACGGCACGGTCGAGTCGCACGCCGCGGGGAGCGCGGCCTGCGCCGGGTGCCACTCGGCACAAGGTGCCCTGGCGCGGTTTGATCCGGGCGCCAACTACCTGGAGAAGACCAGCACCACCTGGCAGCCCATTACCTGCGCGGTGTGTCACGATCCGCACGGCAACGACAACCCGTCGAACCTGCGGTTCGATCCCGGCTCGCCGAATCTCGAGACCAACCTCTGCATGCAGTGCCACATGCGCCGGTCGATCCCCGACCCGACCAGCTCGCGCGGTCCGCACTCGCCCCAGGGTCCGTTCCTGCTCGGCGAGGCCGGCTA
>JAYTEN010000295.1:0-3438 GCA_043735145.1 Gemmatimonadota bacterium
CGCGCGTCACGGCTGCCCTGCCACCGGGGCCCGAAGAGCACCGGCACGCCCAGCGCCGCGGGCTCGATCACCGAGTGCAGGCCGGCGCCGTGAAAGCCGCCGCCCACGAACGCGATCTGCGCGGCCGCATACAGATCGGCGAGGACGCCGACGTGGTCCACGATGACGATGGAGGCGGGGCGGTACGGCGGTACGGCGGTACGAAGAGCAGCTTCCAGATCGCTGAGGCGTGCGACGGGCACGTCACCGAGCGCCAGGTGGGTTCGGCGCTCGAGGTCGGCGAGGTGCGCGGCGTCGGGTTCGTGCGGCGCGATGACGACGGCAAGCGGGACGTCGCGCCGGACCTCCGCGATCGCGGGCAGCAGCTGCGCCTCGTCGGCCGGCCAGGTCGAGCCCGCAACCAGCAGCGGCGTTCCCATCGCGGCGAGGGCGCGCAGGGCGGGTGTGTCCCGGTTCACCGCGCCCGCGCGCGCCGCGGCCGAGTCGTGGCGCGTGTCGCCGGTGACGGTGATGGCGTCGGGGCGCGCGCCCAGTTCGCACAGCGCGGCGGCGTCACGCGCGTCTATCGCGCCGATGCGATCCAGCGAGCCCCACGTTTCGCGCAGCAGCGCGCGCGCGACCGCGCCGCGGCGCGAGGACGTCGGGGACAGCGTCGCCGAGATCAGTGCCAGCGGAACGTGACGGCGGTGCGCCTGCCGCACCAGCTCGGGCCACAGGTCGGTCGCGCTGAACACCAGCGCCGAGGGCCGGGCGGCGTCGAGCGCGAGGGCGGTGTCGGTGACGGAGTCGGCCGGGACGTAGCCGGCGTAGTCGGCGGGAATCGCGCGCGCCAGGGCTTCCGCGGATGCACTGCTGTGGGTGAAAATGATCTGGCAGTCCGGGCGGGCCCGGCGGAGCCGCACGAGCACGGCTTCCGCCTGCCGGCCTTCGCCAACCGAGGCGGCGTGGAACCAGACGAGGGGGCGGCTCGTATCTCGGTTAGGGGACCATGCGGCGATACCGAGCGCCCCGTCGCGCCGGCCCCTGATGCCGCGGGCCAGTTTGCCGTCCCCCGACGCCAGCAGCGGCGAGGCGGCGCGCGCCACCGTCCACGCGGCCCGATAGAGCAACGTCCACACGCGGAGTACGTTACCTGTGCCGATGGTGAAAGACTATCTCGCCGCCTCGCGTGCGCCGCGCTACAGCGTCCTCTTCGCGCTGCCGCTGCTGCTGCTGTACGAAGTCGCTGCGTACCTCAATACCGGCTCGGCCTATGCCGGCGTGCGCAACGGCGCCGATGTCATGCTCAAGAGCCTGTTCGTCGGACTGGGCGGCCGCAACGGGCTGCTGGTCTTCGATCTGCTGCTGCTGGGCATCGGCGCATGGCTGGTGGTGCGCGACCGGAAGCGGGCGGGCGGCACGCTCCAGGGCAGGGTGTTCGGCCTGATGTTCCTGGAAAGCACCGTCTACGCCGCACTCTTCGGCGTGGTGGTGGGCCGGCTGACGTCGCTGATCCTCGGCGCGCCGCGGCTGCTCCAGATCGGCGGCGGCAAACTCGATCTCGCCACGCAGCTCGTCACCTCGCTCGGCGCGGGGATCTACGAGGAGCTGCTGTTCCGGGTGATCATCACGGGCGGGCTGGTCCTCCTGGCGAAGATCGTAATCGGCCTGGAGGGTACGCGCGGGAAGGTGCTGGCGGTGGTGCTCAGCGCGCTCATCTTCTCGGCGTTTCACTACATCGGACCGCTGGGCGATACGCTCACGGCCCAGAGCTTCGTCTTTCGCGCGATCGCGGGCGTGGCCTTCAGCGCGCTGTACGTGACGCGCGGACTGGGGGTCACGGCGTGGACGCATGCGCTCTACGATGTGATGCTGACCCTGCTGCAGGTCGCCTAGTCGACTTGGCGACTTGGCGACTTGGCGACTCGTCTTACCGGGCTGTCTTGGTGCGAATGATAGAGTCCAGGACCGCCCGGAACACTTCGACCGGCTGGGCGCCGGACATCAGCCCGCCCTCGATGTAGAAGGTCGGCGTCGACGTGGCACCGGAGCGGGCCGAGCCTTCGGCGTCCTGCTGGACCAGGGCCCGCGTCGCGTGGGTGCGCAGGCAGGTCACGAGCTGGTCCCGGTCGGTTCCCGCAGAATCCGCCAGTGACAGGAAGAACGTGCCGGGCTCTGCGAGCCCTTCCCACTGCGCCTGGGTGCGGAAGAGCCGGTCGTGGACCTGCCAGAAGCGGTCCTGCTTCGCGGCGCACATCGCCAGCTCGGCCGCGGGCGCGGCGTTTTTGTGCATCGTGAGGGGGAAATTCACGAACACGAATTTCACCTTGCCGGTGGCGACGTATTCGCGCTCCAGCGTGGGCATGGTCTCGCGCGCGAAGCGGCCGCACCAGGGGCACTGGAAATCCGACATCTCGAACACCGTGACGGGCGCGGTGGCGCTGCCCCGGGAGCGCGCCGCGCGCAGATCGTCCTGCGCCCAGGCGCAACGCGCCGGAACGATGCCGAATGCCGTCGCGATAGCCGTGAGCGCCAGCCACCTGGCGACTTGGCGACTTGGCGACTTGCCGACGGTCCTAGTGATTTTCAAGTCTCGTCCCCGGTTCAATGGTCCAGATGGCGATGACGCCGCAGCTCAGATTCGGGCGCTGAAATTCCGCCGGCACGTCGAAGCGACTCTTGTAGATCTCGACGCCCCGGACCTGCTGGATCGGGAATGACGGTCCCGTCGCGAAGGTCGCCGGATATCCGTCGAGAAAATACTCGGGTGAGCAGGGCCGTGTCGCCTGCGTCATCAGGACCAGGCAGTTGCGGTTGCGGCAGCTGGTGATGACGCCCGGCACGACACGGATGAGATCGGAGAGGCTGGCGGCACGCCGCTGCTGGATATCAGCGCGCGTGAGGAAGAATCCCACGCCGCCGCGGCGCCGGTGCTCGAATGCGGCCTCCGAGCGCCAGCCATCGCTGGCGGACTCGGTGACGGTGATCGAGTCCACGGTCAGCGTACGCCCCTCCAGCTCGAAGCTCTGGTGCAGCCGCTGGCCCTCGCCCAGCTCGACCATCCAGGAGGATACCGCGTAGCCGATGGCCCGCACCTGGATGACCCGCACGCCGGCCGGCACGCCGCCGATGTCGAATCGTCCCGTCGAGTCGGAGCTGGCGCCAAGGTTGGTGCCGAGAATGTTGACGCGCGCCCCCTCGACGGGGGCGCGCGTGAGCTTGTCGAGGAGGGAGCCGCCGATGGTTGCGTTCTGCAATTGCGCCCGCACCGGGAGCGCGACGGCGAGCACCAGCGCCGAGGCGAAGCCGCTTCGCCGAATCAGGATTCCCGACCGCCACTCAGCATCACGAGCCACCTGAAACGTCCGCTATAGAGGAGACTTGCATTCTATTGTATAGCGAGCCATCCCGTCAGAGGGCGCCATGCGCCAGACCGGCACGCCCGGCTCCCTTGCGTAA
>JAYTEN010000296.1:0-2733 GCA_043735145.1 Gemmatimonadota bacterium
TAGCGTAGTCATTCATAGATGAATTACATTGTAGTTCGGAGGCATCATGTCGATCAGACCCGTTACACGCATCGTGGAATCTCAGCCGACCATGGAAGGCGCCGGGGTGCACCTGCGCCGCGCCTTTGGCTTCGGTGACACCAAGGAATACGACCCGTTCCTGCTGTTCGACGACTTCCGCAACGAGCGGCCCGAGGACTACCTCAAGGGCTTCCCGTGGCACCCGCACCGCGGGATCGAGACGATCACCTACGTCCTCGCCGGCACCGTCGCCCACGGCGACAGCCTCGGCAACAGCGGCACGCTGGGCGCGGGCGACGTCCAATGGATGACGGCCGGCAGCGGCATCCTCCATCAGGAGATGCCGCAGGGCGACGCGACCGGGCGCATGCACGGCTTCCAGCTCTGGGCCAACCTGCCCAGCAAGCTGAAGATGACGAAGCCGCGCTACCAGGACGTCCAGGGGAAGGACGTGCCCGAAGTCGCCGACGACGACGGCACCACCGTCCGCGTCGTCTGCGGCGACTTCTGGGGCAGGAAGGGTCCCGTGGACGGCGTATCCGCCGATCCGCGCTACCTCGACGTGTTCGTCCCGCCGGGCAAGCGGAAGACGCTCCCCGTCGCGACCACCGCGCACGCCTTTGCCTACGTCTTCGAAGGCGACGGCACCTTTCGCGACGCGTCGAACCCGGGCGTCGTCACCACCGAAAGCGTCGGCGCCGGCGGCCAGAGCGGCCCGACCTACGTTTCGGACGTGAAGAATCGCTCGATGGTGCTGTTTGGCCAGGGCGATGAAGTGACCGTGCAGGCCGGCGAGAAGGGCATCCGCTTCCTGCTCGTGTCGGGTCAGCCGCTCCAGGAGCCGGTTGCCTGGTACGGCCCCATCGTGATGAACACCCAGACCGAGCTGCAGACGGCCATCCGCGAGCTCAACGACGGGACGTTTATCAAGTAATGCGTGCGTTCGAGAGGGCGACCACAAGGGTCGCCCCAACGTGCAGGGGCGGGCCTGGGCCCGCCCTAACGCCAACCGGGTCGGAAGGCCGACTGGAGCCACTCCGCCTTCCCGCCCTCGAACACGATCACATCGAACCGCGCGACGTCCCCTGGCTTGCCGTGCCGCTGGAGCCAGGCGGACGCCCCGCGCACCAGCTCCCGCTGCTTGCGCGCGTGGACGGCCTGTACCGCACGACCGTAGCGCGACGCGCCCCGCGTCTTGACCTCGACGAACACCACGAGACTGCCCCGCCGCGCGACGAGATCGATGTCGTGCCGGTGGAATCGGTACCGCTGCTCCAGCACGACGTAACCGTTCTCGATCAGCAACTCGGCGGCGCGGCGCTCGGCGGCTTCGCCGTCGCGGTGGCGCGCGTCGGTCCAGGAATCGGGGTCGGTCTTGATCACGGCGAGAAACTAGGGGAGCGGGGAGAGGGAAGAACAACCATTTCAACGCATCACGGTCCCAATCGTTGCACCTCCGAGAACGGACCGAAGCCGAGGCCCGGCGCGTAGGCGCGCACGTGCCACTGCGTGATTGCGGACGTGGGCACGCGCCGCAGCGTCGTGTCGCGCGTCATTCGGGGCGGCCCCCACACGCATCTTGGCGCGCAGTTCGCCAGCGCGAACTCGTACATCGCCGCAGCGCCGACCGGACGCCACGAGAATGCAATCGGGTTCGCCGCGAGGCCGGCCGGGATCGGCGCCGGCAACCGGCTCGTCGCGTCGCGCGACGACGGCAGCCAATCGGCGCATGACGCGAACGACACCACCGGCGCCCCCGTGCTGTCGCGCTCGAGCCGCGCCTCGACCCGTTCGCCTTCATGGCCCGGCAGGATCGCGAGCGGCATCTGTGGCGACAGCACGCCGACCCAGCGGTTAGACTCCGCGGCGTACGCGGGGCGCATCAGGTTCGCCGCCAGCGAATCGAAGGCCGGCAGCCCTCCCCGTCTCCCGATCCGCACGCGTCCTTCGCCCAGCGATGCCACCGTGAACCTCGCGTTGCCCTGGCCGATGTTGTTCGCCGGAACACCGATGCGGTCCGCGGGAAGATCCTCGCACGTCGCGTGCGCCAGGCGCCAGAACGTGGCCGGCTTGCCGAGTGCCGTGGGGTACCGGAGGAACGCGGTGAGAAACCGCTGGATGTTGCGCACCGAGTCGATGAGCAGCACCGGGCCTTCGCCCCGGCTGAAATGCGCGACCGCGCCGGGATGGCGCGACAGGTACGTGCCCATGGTGTCGAGGTCGAGCGGGCGCACGATGATGCGGTCGGCCTGGATGTCGAGCACGGAGAAACTGTGCATCGCCTGGAGGTGCGACCGGATCATGCCGGGGAGATCGCCGAAGTCCCCGTCGCCGGGCGAAAAGTCCAGGACCGTCATGCCGTCTAGGACGCCGAGGATCGCCTGGAAATGGCTGACCTCGTTGTTGTCGCCCACGTAGGTCGCGGCGTACACCGCCGGCCCATCGGACGTGTCGGACGTGACGGTGGCCATGTGCCGGGAAGTCGAGTCGAACCAGGTGCCGATGATGCGGGGATCGGAGACTGCGTCGGCGCTTTCGAAGGCGGGGAGGACGGACACACCACAGCCGCCGACAACCACGAGCCCGGCCAGCAACGTCAGTTCTAGAAGGCGTACCACGAGGGGAGATGTAACCCCGTCGTTATGCCCCGTCCAGCCCCTGGCGGGGATCCTTCGTGAGGCGGCGGACGGACGCGCGGCGGTCGAACCGCAC
>JAYTEN010000297.1:0-12192 GCA_043735145.1 Gemmatimonadota bacterium
ACCAGCGCGTCGCCGAAGCTGTCGTTGAGCGTCGTCGTCAGGCTCACGGCATTGCCGGCTTCGTCGACGATCGAGTAGTGCGTCGTCTCGCTGCCCTCGACGATGGCCGGCATCTCGCTGCTTGGCGTGGCGCGCCGGAGATCGATCTGCCGGCGCAGCGTCGCCGCGTATTCCTTGCTCAGCAGCTGGTCGAGCGGCATCCGCACGAAGTCGGGATCGCCGAGGTAGCGGTTGCGGTCGGTGAAGGCCCGCCGCATCGCCTCGGCCTCGAGGTGCAACAGCGCGGCGCTGCCCGAGGGCGGCAGGCGGCGGAAGCCCTCCAGGATGTTGAACATCTCGGCCATCGTCACGCCGCCGCTGGAGCTCGGCGGCATCGACCAGATGGTCCAGCCGCGGTAGGTGATGCGGATCGGCTCGCGCCACGCCGGCTGATACGCCGCCAGGTCGGCGAGGGTGATCACGCCGCCTCCGCGCCGCATCTCGGCGACGAGAAGGTCGGCGGTGCGGCCGCGGTAGAAGCCCGCAGCGCCGGAATCAGCGATGAGCTGAAGCGTGCGCGCGAGGTCGGGCTGGCGCCATGTCGTGCCCGCGGCGAGCGGCCGTCCGCCCGGCAGGAAAATCGCCGCCGACGTCGGGAAGCGCGCCAGCCGCCGGGCATTGGCAATGAACTCGGCGCGCGTGCTGTCCACCACGTGCCCATCGCGGGCGAGGGCGATGGCCGGCGCGAGGAGACCCTTCCACGGAAGCCTGCCCCACCGCTGGTGCATCGCCCAGAGTCCGGCGACCGATCCCGGCACGCCCGCGGCCCGGGCGCCCACCGATGACGCGCTGGTCAGGTTGCCGGCGCTGTCGAGGTACATGTCGCGGCTCGCCGCTGCGGGCGCCTTCTCGCGGAAGTCGAGGGCATACATCGCGCCGTCGGCGGTGCGGTAGAGCAGGAAGCCGCCGCCGCCGATGTTGCCGGCGCGCGGATTCACGACCAGGTGAGAGAAGGCGACAGCGACGGCAGCATCGATCGCGTTCCCGCCGCGGCGCATGACATCGGCGCCGACCTGGCTGGACAGCGGATGCTCGGTCGCCACCATCGCGTGGGCCGCCACCACCGGCGCCTCGGGCTGCGCGAAGGCCCACGCCGCCGACGGCGCGTAATCGGAACGCGGGGACCGGGACGAACAGCCTGCAATAACTAGTAGAAGGGGAAGCAGTCGGCGCATATGGTAAGCTACCGCGAAAGCCTCGGCTCTGGCCAGCCGCCGCGATCAGAAGAGTTCGTCGAGAAGGCGATAGAACTCGAGCTTCGCGCCGTCGGGCTGCTCGAGCCCGTAGGCGATGAAAAACGGATCGATCCACGCCTCGCCGAAGTTGAAAGCAATGCTGCGCGCCGCGAGGGCGAGGTCCTGGTATCGGTCGGCGACTCCGGCGCGGCCCATGTCGACGAATCCGCTGAAGCGATGATCGTCGAACATCACGTTCGGCAGGCAGGCATCGCCGTGGGTGAGCACCAGGTCTTCGCCGGCCGGACGCGTCTGCCCGACCGCGGCGAGCACGTCAACGGCCGTCCATCCGGCGCGCTCGGTATCGAAGTCCGTCGTATCGACCACTCCTGCCGCGACGGCCCGGCCGGCGCGCTCCAGTTGCGCGTCGAGTCGCTGGTCGAAAGGACAATCGTGGACCGCCAGCGTGTGAAGCTCGCGCAGCGCTGTCGCGAGCTGCGGCACGACGGTAGCGGCGTTCGCCCGGTCAAGCTCGGCGGCATTGCGGCCGGGAAGGGCGCTCATCAGGAGATACTGCGTGTCCGCGGTCGCACCACAGGCGATCGGGGACGGGATGACGGCGCGGCCGCCGAACCAGCGCAGCCGGCCGGCCTCGTCCTCGAGGTCGGCGTCGTCGAACGCGTCAGCGCACTTCAGGATCAGCGGCGGCCGGCCGCCGGCTTCCAGGCGGAAGACCGCCGCGGAAGACAGGCCGATGGCGATCGGACTGGCCTCGTAGCCGTGCATCAGCGCCGTCACGGCACGCGGCAGCGGCGGAGGCGCACTCGGTACCGGGCGGGCTCTCACGGTGGCAAGATACTGGCCCCCTGGACGTTCGCGACACAAGTTGCGGCATGCCGAAACGGAAGCCGGACGTGGTCGACCGCATCGCGAGCTTCAACCGGGGCCGGGAACCGGAGCGGCTGGCGATCAAGTACCGGATGATGGCCGGCGATGCGCACCGCTTTCTGCGCGGCACCTGTCATCTCTTCTACGAAGACTGGATCGCCAGCACAGTTCTCGATCGCGCACCCGCGGCGTGGATCTGCGGCGATCTCCATCTCGAGAACTTCGGGTCGTACAAGGGCGACGACCGGCTCCTCTATTTCGACATCAACGACTTCGACGAATCGGTGCTCGCGCCGTGCACCTGGGAGCTCGCGCGCGTCGCCACCAGCGTCCTCCTCGTGGGCGCCGACAACAAGCTGACCGCGAAGACATCGGCCGATCTCTGCCGCGACTTCCTCCGCGCGTATGCCGCCGCACTCCAGGCCGGAAAGGCACAGCAGGTGGAGCGCGAGATCGTGCAGGGGATGGTGCGTGACCTGCTCGACGCCGTCGCGAAACGGCGGCGCGCCGATCTCCTGGCCGAGCGCACGGAGCTGCGCGGCCGGGTCCGCCGCCTGCGGCTGGGCAAGCGCGCCCTGCCGGTCACGCCGGCGCAACGGCGCGCGTTGACCGGCCTCATGCGCCGGTTCGCGCAGGGCCAGGAGCGCCCCGGCTTCTTCCGGGCGCTGGATGTGGCGCGGCGCGTGGCCGGGACCGGCAGCCTGGGGACGGAGCGCTACGTCGTGCTCGTGGAAGGGAACGGATCGCCCGCGCAGAATTTCCTCATCGAGGTGAAGGAAGGCCGGGCCTCGGCGATCGCGCCGTACACGCCGTGCCGCCAGCCGCGCTGGTCGAGTCACGCGGAGCGGATCGTCACCATCCAGTACCGGATGCAGGCCGTCACGCCGGCGCTGCTGCACGACGTATCGATGGACGGGCGGCCGTTCGTCATCAAGGAGCTTCAGCCGTCGCAGGACAAGTTGAGCCTGGATGGATGGCGCTCGTGCGCCGAGTCGCTGCCGACGGCGATGGAGACGATCGGCCGGGTGGTCGGGTGGGCCCAGCTGCGCAGCAGCGGACGGCAGGGTTCGGCGACGGCCGATGAGCTCATCGTCTTCGCGTCAGAAAGGGACTGGCCCTCCGCGATCCTCCGCTATGCGCAGGGCTACGCCCATCAGGTCACGAAGGACTGGAAGGCCTTCCGCAAGGCGGTCGAATCGGGACGCATGAAGGCGGCCGCAGGCTGATTACTGGCCGATCGGGCTGCGGTGACGCAAATTCAGCGTCAGTGCGATCTCCCTTTCTACTAGTCGCCGTCCTGCTCGCCCTTCCGGGGGGCGCGCGCGCGCAATGCCCCGACGGCACGCCGCCGCCGTGCCGTGGCGCCCGCGTCGCGGCGCCGCCGCGGATGAGCGTGGCGGTGTTGGACTTCCAGAATCTCTCGCGCGACAGCGCCGACGCTTGGCTCGGCGTGGGCCTCTCCGGCGAGCTGACGTCGCGGCTTGGCCAGGTCAGCCGTCTCACCGTGGCCTCGCGCGCGGCGGTGCAGCGCCTCCGCAATCCCGCCTCGATGCGACTCGCCGACGTCGGGCGGTCCCTCAACGCCGTATACCTGGTGAACGGGAGCGTGCAGCGTTCCGGGCCGCGCCTGCGCGTCACCGTCGAGCTGGTGCGCGCGGCGACCGGGACGCAGGTGTGGACCGACCAGTTCGATCGCACCGAAACCGACCTGCTCGCGATCCAGGAAGCCGTCGCGAGTGCCGTGGCAGCGGCTGTAACCGGCCGCCTCCTGCCGGCGGAAAGGGCGGTGCTCGGCACCACACCGACGCGCAATGCCGAGGCCTACGCCGCCTATGTCCGGGGCCTCGCGCTGAGAGAGGTGACCGGGGTGCGAACCAGCGAATGGGCCGCGCTGGCCGCTTTCGAGCGGGCCGTCAGCCTTGACTCGCTGTTCGCCGATGCGTGGGCCGCGCTGGCCCTCGCGAATGCGCGGCTCTACTGGGAGTACGCGGACCGCAGCGAGACCCGCGTGGAGCGGGCGCGCGTCGCCGCGAAGCGGGCCCGCACCATTGCACCGGACGCCGCGGCCACCCACGTTGCGCTCGGCTACTACCACTACTTCGGGCGGCGCGACTTTGGCAGGGCACTGACGGAGTTCGCCGCCGCGCTGGTTCGAGAGCCGAATAACGCCACCGTTCAGGTCGCATTCGCCAACGTGGCCCGACGCCAGGGGGACTTCGAACGCTCCCTCGTCGGTCGAACGCGTGCCCTCGAGATCGATCCGGAGAATATTCCCGGACTCGTCGAGCGCGCGCTGACCTACACCTGGATGCGCCGTTTCGAAGAGGCGGAGCGCGATCTCGCACGGGCGTTGTCGCTCGACCCTCGCCACGCGAGCGATCTGTATGCCATGGAGGCCTTCATCTCGCGGGATGGAACCACCCGGCGAGCGGCCAGCCGGTCCGCCGCGATCGCGGCCGACGCGCCGGGCCTGACGGCGCGCACCTTCGAGGATCCCGAAGTCGTCCTGCCGCTCCTGCGGCTCGCCGACGACATCCAGTCGGCGGTCCTGCGGATGTCGCCGCCCGACGAGCCGCTGGCGCGAGCCGGATTCTTCGTGTCGTCCGCGGTCGTACTGGCCGCCAGGCATCGTGACCGGGAGGCCGGCGAGTCGTTCGACTCGGCCCGTGCCAACATCCTGCGGCTTCTCGACGGGCGCCCGACCGACGACCGGTATCACGCCGTGTTGTCGTTCGCATACGCCGGACTCACCGATTGCCCCCGCGCACTGGCCGAAGGTCACCGCGCCACCGAGTTGCTGCCGATCGAGGTCGACGCGATGTCGGGTGCGGTGGACCTGCTGCTCCTGGCCCAGGTCGAGACCACGTGCGGGCGCGCCGACGAGGCCACCGCACATCTCGAGACCCTGATGTCGCGGCCCGCTCCCATCACGGTTGCGCTGCTGCGCAGCGATCCGGTCTGGACCCCGCTGCGCGGCAATCCACGCTTCGAGCGGCTGGTGGCTCAGAATGGGCGGTAAGGCGGTACGGCGGTACGGCGGTAGGACGACGCAAGCCCTGGTTCTGGTCTTGCTTGCCGCACTACCGGCCGACCGCCTGACCGCCCAGTGCCCCGACGGCACGCCGCCGCCGTGCCGCACGGGCGCGGCACCACGCGTAGCGCGCGCAGCGGCACCGCCGATGAGCGTCGCGGTGCTCGACTTCGAGAACCTCTCCCGCGACACCGGCGATACCTACCTGAGCCAGGGGCTCGCCGAGGAGCTGACGTCGCGCCTCGGCCAGGTGAGCCGTCTCACCGTCGCCTCGCGCGCCGCGGTCCGGCGGCTGCGCGACGCCACGGCCATGCCGTTGAGCGATGTCGGCCGCGCGCTGAACGTTTCCTATCTCGTCAATGGAAGCGTGCGGCGATCGGGCAGCCGGCTGCGGGTGACGGTGGAGCTGACCCGGGCATCAACCGGCGCGCAGGAATGGACCAGCCAGTACGACCGCTCCGAGAGCGACCTGCTCGCCATCCAGGAAGCGGTGGCGACCGCCGTGGCACAGGGCGTCGCGGGGCGGCTCCTGCCCGCCGAACGCTCGACCCTCGCGGCGCGCGCGACCCGCAACCCCGAGGCCCATGCGGCCTATCTCCGCGGCAGGGTCCTCGCCGTGAGCGCGCAAACGGCGGCGCAGCAGCTCGATGCCGCGGCGGCATTCTCGCGCGCGATCGCGCTCGACTCCTCGTATGCCGAGGCCTGGTCTGCGCTGTCGCAAATCCACGCGGTCATGTTCTGGAACTATTACGACCGCAGCGAGGAGCGGCTCGCGCAGGCGCGATCGACCGCCGAGCGCGCGGCCGCGCTCGCACCCGATGCGGCGACGAGCCACATCGCGCTCGGTTACTACCACTATTGGGGAAAGCGGGATTACCCGCGCGCCATCCAGGAGTTCTCCGCCGCGTTGGCCGCCGAGCCTAACAACGCCGACGTGCATTCCGCGCTCGCCAATGTCGAGCGGAGGCAGGGGAGCTGGGAACGGTCGCTCGTGAGCCGGACGCGCTCCCTCGAGATCGACCCCGGCAACCCCCTTGAAGTAGAGGAACGCGTCCTGACATTCACGCTGCTCCGGCGGTTCGAGGAGGCCGAGCGCGACATCGAGCGCGCCATGGCGTTGCCGGGGACTCGAAGCCTGGTCCACGCGTATGCGGTCCTGGGCCGGCTCAGCCAGCCCGGCACGCCGGGTCGCGCGGAAGCCGGGGCGGCCAACCTCATGGATCACGCGGGTGAGATCCTGACCGCATCCCTCAAGGATCCCGGCATTCTCCTGCCAGTGTTCCGCACGTCGGCTCTCCTTCAGGCCGCGATCCTTCGCCTGTCACCACCGTCCAGCATCGACGGGCGCGCCGCCTTTTTCATGGGCCTCGGGCAGGTGTTCGACGTGCAGGGCCGACGCGCGGAGTCTCACGCGGCGTACGACTCGCTGCGCGCCGTCGTCATCCAGATGCTGGCGCGCCGGCCGGACGATGACGGCTTCCATGCCACCCTCGCGACCGCGTATGCCGGACTGGGACGGTGCGACGACGCCCTGCGCGAGGGCCAGCGGGCAACCGAGATGCTGCCGGTTTCGGCCGATGCCATCGCGGGCCCGGACCGCCTGAGGAGCCTCGCGGAAATCGAGTTGATGTGTGGCCGGCCGGAGCAGGCGATCGATCGGCTGGCGTATCTGCTCACGATTCCCTCCACGATCACCCCCGCGCTGCTGCGCGCGGATCCTGTCTACGCGCCGCTGCGCGGCAATCCGCGCTTCGAGCGACTAGTGGCGGGACGATGAAACGGGGGACGGGGGGACGGGGGGACGGGCCTGCGACTCGTTTTCTGGTTATCCGTCCCCCTGTCCCTCGGTGCCGCCGTCTCCCTGGACGCCCAATGCCCCGACGGCACGCCGCCGCCGTGCCGCGGCGCCGGCGTTCAGCGTCGCGGTGCTGAGCTTCGAGAACCGCTCGCGCGACTCCGCCGACGCCTTCCTCGGCGACGGACTTGCCGACGAGATCGCCTCCCAGCTCGGCGGCGTGCAGAGCTCACGCGCGGCGGGCATGTCGATGAAGCGTTGACGATCCTCGAGCGCCTCGTGGCCATGAATACCGGGCACGACATCTCGAAGCCCATTCTTCGTGAGGACCCCGCATGGGCCAACCGAATCCCCGATTCGAGCGATTGATCAATTCGACTCCCTGACGGGCGGCCACAAGGGCCGCCCCTGCGGGCTTCCGGAGGATTTCATGGATCGTCGTGAGTTCGTTGCGCGCACGTCCGCGACCGCGGTCCTGGCCTCGGGAATGGGGACTGGGGAATCGGCAGCCGAACTCGTGCCGCCCCCGGCCTTCGAGCTGTCGGAGAAGTCGATCGCCGAGCTGCAGGCGCAGATGACCGCCGGCCACATGACGTCCCGGCGTCTTGTCGATCTCTACACCCGCCGCATCGCCGATCTCGACCAGCGCGGACCCCGCCTCAACCACGTCCTTCAGGTGAATCCCGACGCGCGTTCGATCGCCGATGATCTCGACCGCGAGCGTCGCGCTGGACACGTGCGCGGCCCGCTGCATGGCATCCCGATCCTCATCAAGGACAACATCGCCACCGCCGACCAGATGGAGACGACGGCCGGCTCGCTCGCGCTCCTCGGCGCGAAACCGCCGCGCGACTCGACCCTCGCGCGCAAGCTGCGCGAGGCCGGCGCCGTCATCCTCGGCAAGACGAACCTCAGCGAGTGGGCCAACTTCCGCTCGTCGCGCTCGACCAGCGGCTGGAGCGCGCGCGGGGGCCAGTGCCACAACGCGAATGCGTATGACCGCCAGCCGTCGGGATCCAGCTCCGGCTCGGGCGTCGCCGTGTCGGCCAGCTCCTGCGCCGCCGCAATCGGCACCGAGACCTCCGGTTCGATTATCTCGCCCGCGAATGCCAGCGGGGTCGTGGGATTCAAGCCCACGGTCGGGCTCATCAGCCGTGCCGGGATCATTCCGATCTCGCACACCCAGGACACGGCGGGGCCGATGGCCCGCACCGTCGCTGACGCCGCCGCACTGCTGACGGCGCTGGCCGGCACCGATCCGATGGACGAGGCGACGGCCGAGGCGGACGCACACCGGAGCGACTATACGCGCGCGCTCGACGCCAACGGCCTGCGCGGCGCGCGCCTCGGCGTCATGCGCGGCACCAATGTCGATCCCAAGATCCAGCCGATCTACGACGCTGCGATCGCGCTGCTGCGGGAGCGCGGCGCCGAACTGATCGACGGTGTGAGCATCGCGTCGCAGCAGCAGCTGAACGGCGGCGGCGACCTGCTCCAATGGGAATTCAAGGCCGACCTCGAGCGCTACTTCGCCGAGTGGGCGCCGTCATCGCCGATCAAGTCGCTCGATGACCTCGTCGCATTCAACCTCCGCGAGGCCGCGCGTGAGATGCCGTACTTCGGCCAGGAAACCGTCGAGGCATCGGCGCGCCGCGGGCCGCTGACCAGTCCCGAATATCTCCAGCTGAAGGAGCGGCTCCTGCGCGCGGCGCGCGCCGACGGCATCGACGCGACCCTGCGGGGCCAGCGCCTCGATGCGATCGTGACCGTCAGCGGCGGACCGGCCAGGCCGATCGACCTGGTGAGCGGTGACTCCGGAGGCGGTACCGGCGTGCCGGGGATTACGGGCGTCGCCGCGACCGCCGGCTACCCCCACATCACCGTGCCGATGGGCTACATCCAGGGCCTGCCGATCGGGCTCTCGTTCGCCGGCACCGCCTGGAGCGAGGCCGCCCTCCTGAGGTACGCCTTTGCCTTCGAGCAGGCTTCGCGGGCCCGACGCCCGCCCACCTTCGCGCCCAGCGCCACCCCCTAGGCTGGTTCCCGCACCAATCCTCCGCGGCCGACCCCCCGGTCGGCTGCGACTCGCTCGTTCTAGGGTCAAAACCGCGCCTGCCGGTCAGGCATGAATCCTGCTCTTAGTACGGGCAAGGCGAAGTCGCGCGTTCGATTTCCGGGATCTCGCCGAGGCGATTGGATTCTGACCCATTGGAGGTTTCATGCTTCGTCGTATCCTCGCCGGCGCCTCGCGCGCGGCCCTGATTGTCCTGCTCGGACTCGGTGTGGCCTCCGTGGCGCCCGCCGCCGCCCAGCAGCCCCAGTCGAACCTGTCGGCCGCGACTGTGGCCGCGCCCTCGGGCCCGATGGTGCGCAACGAGATGCCCCGCGCCGAAGCGCGCTTCAAGGATTCCGCGACGCCGCGCTTCAAGGATCATTCGACGACGATCACGATCAGCACCATCGTCCTGGTGCTCGCCATCGTGATCCTGGTACTGGTGCTGATCTAGGGAAATCGCTGCGGCGTAGGGTCGCTGTTCCCGCGGTCGAAGGCCTGTACGGCCGCCGCCGGGAGTCCTGGTCGCTGACAGCCGAGGGCTGATGGTCGAATATCCGCGGTCGAAGGCCTGTACGGCCGCCGACGGACGACCATCAGCCACCCTCGCGGAAACCTGGCCCCATGCGTCCGTGGCCGCCCCACAAAGCGCCCTCCGAGGCCCGTCATGCCCCAGATCGCAGCGCGTCAGGTCGCTTTTGGTCATGATCGACAGGTATGCAACTTGCGCCCTGAGGCGCTTGGAGACATCCATGCGGAACAACTACTTCGTCCTTCTCGCTCTCGGAGCGGCAGCCACCGTTGGCTGCGCCCGCAACCCGGCGACCGGCGCCAACGAGCTGATGCTCGTGAGCCAGTCGCAGGAAATCCAGATGGGCCAGGAGTACGACCAGCAGGTCATCCAGCAGATCGGTCTCTACGGTGACTCGGCGATGCAGCGGTACGTGCGCGAAGTCGGCGGCAAGCTCGCGGCGACGTCCGAGCGGCCCAACCTGCCGTGGACCTTCCGCGTCGTGGACGACCCGGCCGTCAACGCCTTCGCCGTGCCCGGCGGCCACATCTATGTCACGCGCGGCATCATGGCGCACCTCAATTCGGAGGCCGAGCTCGCCAGCGTGATCGGCCACGAGATCGGTCACGTCACCGCCCGCCACACGGCGCACCAGATGAGCCAGCAGCAGGTCGCCGGCCTCGGCCTGGCCATCGGCGCCATCGCAAGTCCGGTGATCGCTCGTTATGCGGGCGCGGCCCAGCAGGCCATCGGCGTGCTCTTCCTGAAGTTCTCGCGCGACAACGAGAGCCAGGCCGATCAGCTCGGCCTGCGCTACATGGCCCGCCAGCAGTACGACGTTGACCAGATGCCGAAGATCTTCACCATGCTGGAGCGGCAGAGCCAGGCCGCGGGCGCGAGCAGGCTGCCCCAGTGGCTCGAGACGCACCCCGATCCCGGCAACCGCCGCACCGCCATCGAAGCGGAGATCGCCGCGCTGCCGGCAGGCTCGACCGGCGGCAACGTCGTCAATCGCGACGCCTACGAGCGCCGCCTCGACGGCTTGATCTTCGGCGCCAATCCGCGCGATGGATATTTCCGCGGCGCGCAGTTCCTGCATCCCGGCATGCGCTTCCAGATGACGTTCCCGCAGGGGTGGCAGACCGCCAACGGGACCTCGGCGGTGCAGGGGCTCAGCCCGGCGAAGGACGCCGCCATCGAGTTGTCGGTGGGCCGCGGCAACAGCGCCGAATCCGCGGCGCAGGCCTTCCTTGCGCAGCAGGGCATCCAGGCGGGCGGGGCGTCGCGCGCCTCGATCAATGGCCTGCCGGCGGTGAGCGCCTCCTTCGCGGCGGCGACCGATAACGGCACCGTGCGCGGCACCGTCGTCTTCGTCGAGCACGCTGGCGCGATCTTCCAGATTGTCGGCTACGCACCCGAAGCCGCGTGGGCGAACAACCAGGCCGCGGTCGAAGGGTCCATGCGCACCTTCTCGACGCTGACGGATCCCGCGGCGCTGAACGTGCAGCCCCAGAAGATCAGCATCATCACGCCGGGATCGAGCACCACGATCGCCGACCTTCTCCGCCAGCGGACGTCGCCGCTGACGGCTGAGCAGCTCGCCCTGCTCAACCAGGTCGAGTCGAACACCCCGCTGGCCGCGGGCCACCCCGTGAAGTGGGTGGTCGGCCCGGTGCTGCCAACGACCAACACCAATTGAGTTCGCGCCCCAGCGCGGACCGGACCATCAACTCGATCTAGAGCGTATCACCCCCGCAGCACCAAATCCGCACCACCAAGGCCCCCCTCAAGACCCCCGGCCCCAGCCGGGGGTTTTGTTCGTCAGAAAACTCAGCGAGATGCGGTTGCTGTCGCGCGGACTGGCGTTTCGGAATACAGCTCGGGGAAGCGCTCGCGCAGGTGAATCACCTTGGGCCGGTCATTGATGAAGATGTACGGATCCATCGGGTGACGGATGGCATAGTCCTGGTGATACGATTCGGCCGGATAGAAACGGCCAAGCGGGTCCACGCGCGTCACGATCGGGCGCGGCCATTCGCGCGCTCGGCCGAGGCTGTCGATGAACGCTTCGGCGAGGCGCTTCTGCTCGGGACTGTTGTAGAAAACCGATGACCGGTACTGGGTGCCGGCGTCGGGACCCTGCCGGTTGAGCTCGGTCGGGTCGTGGGCGACGGTGAAGAAGACCTTGAGCACCGTGGTGTACGACACGAGGGCAGGATCGAAAATGATCTCGACCGATTCCGCATGCCCGGTATTGCCGCTGCTGACCGTCGCGTACTGCGCGGTCGAGGCGTCGCCGCCCGCGTAGCCTGAGGTCACCCGCATGACACCCTTCATGTGGGCGTACACATTCTGGATGCCCCAGAAGCACCCGCCCGCGAGTACGGCGGTCTGGCGGCCGGGAGCCTGCGCGGCAGCGGGTGATTGAAGGGTCGCGGCCGCGATGGCCGCGATGGCCAGCGAAAGGAACGGGCGGCGCAGCACGGTATTACTCCAGGGGGGGGTCATGCACGATGATAACGCCACGGCGAGGCAGGTGGTTCCGCGAAGCGAGCGTAGCAGTTGGAAACAAGTAGGGTTTCCTCCCGATACGAAAAACCGACCCCAGTTACCCTAACGAACTCATTGATGGCCCATAACATGTTATAATGGCGTAACACGTTGTGCAATAGTGACTTATATTGTTGGATGGCCGCAATT
>JAYTEN010000298.1:0-3254 GCA_043735145.1 Gemmatimonadota bacterium
GCCGCCGATGTTCTCAGATGGTCACCAGGGCTAGTGGGTCGCCGCTTGGGCCGGCTTCCGCGATCGAGACCGCAAGCGGATAGTGGATACAGCATTGCGTCACTGTCGTGTCAGTCTAGTTCAGCCGGCGGAAAACTGGCCCGGGATCCGTGCTGGCGGAAGAGAGCCCCAAACATCCAAATCGGCAGTTGATTTCATACGTTCGTTCTATATAATACGAACGTATGAAACGCAAAGGGAGATTGGGCCAACATGGGGCCCCTACCTCGCACCGGCCGGACCCGATCCTCGCCGACCACCACAGCCATCTCCAGGCCTACGACCGCATCCTCAAGGCCGCGCGACCCCTCTTCGCCGCCTTCGGCTTCAACGGCACCTCCATCCGCGACATCACCTCCGCCGCGGACGTGAACCTGGCCGCCGTCGGCTACTACTTCACCACCAAGCGCCTCCTCTACATCACAGTGCTGCAATCGCTCATCGGCCCCATCGCCCCCAAGGTCGAGTGGCTGGCGCGCGGCAAGGCGCCGCCGCTCACCAAGATCGAGCGCATGGTCCGGGAGCTCTTCAAGCACATCAGCGCGAATCCCGACATGCCCACATACATGATGCGCGAACTCGCCGAAGGCCCGGCCCCCTCCGCCCCCGTCATCGAAACGATGGGACGCGCCCTCCCGGCAATGGCCGGCGTCATCGCCGCCGGGCAGCAGGACGGATCGATCCGCGCCGGCGAGCCGGTCCTCCTCGCCCTCAGCGTCGTCGCTCAGCCGGTCTACCTCTACCTCGCCCGCGCGGCCATCGCCCCCGCCGCGGGCGTCGACGTCACCGATGAGCGGATCGTCGAGCACGCCGTCACCGTGGTCCGCGCGTTACTGGAGCAGCGATGATCGGCCTCGCCCTGCTGGCACAGCTCACCCTGGGCGACGCCGTCACCCGCGCCCTGCGCCAGTACCCCAGCGTCGCCGCCGCCCGCGCCGTACACGACCGCACCCTCGCCGAAGTGCGCGAGACGCGCGCCGCGACCCTGCCTCGCCTCGCCCTCGACGCCAGCGCGACCCAGAACCAGCTACCGGGCCTCGTCTACCCGCTGCATGGACTGCCGTCGGCCGCAAACCCGACCGCGGTACCGGTTTTTGACCGTACGGTCTTCCAGGGCAGCGCCTTCGTCTCGTGGACCTTCTTCGATTTCGGCGCCCGCAGCAGCCGCACCCGCGCCTCCACGGCGCTGGCCGGCGCCGCCGCGGCGGCGCTGAGCACCGCGGAACAACAGCTCATCGCGCGCACCGCAACCGCGTTCCTGCGCGTGCTGACGTTGCGCCAGACACGCGACGCGCACGACCAGCGCCTCGCCGCGCTGACCGCCGAGCTCGGACGCACCCGCGCCCTCCTCGCCGAAGGCAAGATCGCCCGCGTCAACGTGCTGCGCGCCGACGCCGCCCGCGCCCGCGCCCTCGCCGACCGCACCGGAACGGCGGCCCAGCTCGACGTCGCCGAACATGATCTCGCCAACCTCATCGGCACGAGTGCCGACAGCCTGGCCCCCGTCGCCCTGATCGACTCCACGCCGCCCGCCGCCGCGCACATCGCCAGCACCGAAGTGCTCGAGGCCGAAAACCGCGTGCGGGCCGCGAGCACCGCGGCCGCGGCCGTGCGCGCGACGCGCTATCCGGAGCTGCGCCTCCTCGCCGGAATCGTCGACCGCGGTGCGCCCAGCTCGAGCCTCAAAGCCGAGTGGCAGGCCGGACTTGGCATCTCCTACCCGCTCTATACCGGCGGCCAGCGCGGCGGCGCCATCGCCCGCGCCGACGCCGACGCGCGCGCCGCCGCCGAGCAGCTGCGACTCGCGCAACTAAACGCGTCGCAGAGCGCCGAACGCGCCCTGGCCTCGATCATCGAAGCGCATGCCCGCGCCGAAGCGCTGCGCAGCGCCGTCGCCCAGTCCGACACCGTCGCCAGCATCGAGCTCACCTCGCTGAGCGTCGGCTCGGGCACGCAGACCGATTACCTCGAAGCCCTCTCGCAGGCGCTGAACGCGCGCTCGTCCCTCATCGAAGCGCGGAACGCGGAAATCGCCGCCCGCATCGAGCTCGCCCGCGTGACCGGCGAGCTTTCCCCCGACTGGATCGCCAGGACTCTCCGATGAAAAGGCTGCTGATCGCCCTCCTGCCCTTGCTCGCCGCGTGCCACAAGGCCGAGTCACTCGCCGCGTCGGGCACCGTCGAAGCCACCGAGGCGCAGCTGGGATTCCAGGCGCCCGGCCGCATCGAGTCCATCCGGGTGCGCGAAGGCGACCGCGTACGGGCCGGCGACACCCTCGCGATCCTCGATCGCGCCGAGCTGACGGCGCGCCACGCGCAGGGCGAGGCGGCCATCCAGGCGGCGCGCGCACTGCTCGCCGAAATGCAGAATGGCTCGCGCAGCGAAGACCGGGTCCAGGCGCAGGCGGGCCTGCGCGCCATCACCGACCGGCTCGCCGACGCGCAGCGCGACCTGGACCGCACGCAGCGGCTTTTCCAGGCCGGCGCCGTCTCGCAGGAGCAGTACGACAAGGCGCGTCTCCAACTGGACGTGCTCAACAACCAGAAGACGCAAGCCGAGCAGCAGCTCCAGTTGGTCCAGGCGGGCCCGCGCCCCGAGCGCATCGACGCGCAACGCGCCGCCGTCACCCAGGCCCAGGCCGCGCTCGCGCAACTCGACGCCGCGCTCGCCAACTCGGTGATCCGCGCGCCCTTCGCCGGCGTCGTCACCGTGAAGGACCGCGAGGCCGGCGAGACGGTGCCCGCCGGCGCACCCGTCGTGACGATCATGAACCTCGACGACCGCTGGGTGCGCATCTACATCCCCGAGACGCAGGTCGGCGCCGTGCACGTGGGGCAGAAGGCGCGGATCACGTCCGACACCTACAAGGATCGACAGTACGGCGGCGAGATCGCGTTCATCGCCAGCCAGGCCGAGTTCACGCCGCGCAATGTGCAGACGCGCGAAGAGCGGGTGAAACTGGTGTATGCGGTGAAGGTGCGGATCACGCAGGACTCGACCTACGACCTCAAGCCGGGCATCCCGGCGGACGTCGCCCTCGCCACCCAGCCGTGAACGCCATCGAAGTCCGCGGTCTCACCCGGAAGTTCGGTGAGACGCTCGCCGTCAATGACCTGACGCTCGACGTGCCGGCGGGGACGCTCTTCGGACTCGTCGGGCCCGACGGCGCCGGCAAGACCACGACGCTGCGCATGCTCGCCGGCGTGATGAAGCCG
>JAYTEN010000299.1:0-13509 GCA_043735145.1 Gemmatimonadota bacterium
AGATGCTGGCCGATCCGCGCGCGATCGTGTTCGTCGAGTGGCCCGACCGATTGGCGAGCCCACCCGCCTTCACCCACTGGATCACGATCGAGCATACCGTCGGCCACGCGGCGCGCCTGATTTCCCGGTCCCCGGTCCCCTGACGCGGGTCCCCGTGTTTCTCGCCCTCGACACCGCCACCGACCGCCCGTCGTTCGCCTTGGGCGCGCCCGGCGATCCCGCGCCCGGCGAGGCCACGCTCGCGCATCGCCACGACCTTTCACGCGCGATCGACCGCGCGGTGCGTGACCTGCTCGCGGCGCGCCAGGTCACGGCTGCGTCGCTGGCCGGGGTGATCGTCTCCGACGGGCCCGGGTCGTTCACGGGGCTGCGCATCGGGATCGCCTTCGCGAAGGGCATGTGCAGCGCCCTGGGCGTGCCGCTGCTCGTGGTGCCGTCCATGCTTGGCGCGGCGTGGGCACGAGGGCGACCTGCAGGGGCGGGCCTGGTGCCCGCCCTGGTGCCCGCCCTGGTCGTCGCCGAATACGAGGCCCTTCGCGGCGACGTCTTTCGCGCCACCTACCGGTTCGATGACGGGGAAGTCGTCACCCTCGCGCCGCCCGCGGTGGTTTCCCGGTCGGCGCCGGCCGGCGAAGGCCTTCGCGCGACCGAAGCCGACGCCACCGCGCGGGCGCTGCTGGCAGTGGCCGCGCTCCGGGGCGGTGCGACGGGCATCGCCGATCCGGGATCGTGGGAGCCGGCCTATGGCCGCCTCGCCGAGGCCGAAGTGCGGCTGAATGCCCGGCATGCCGGGGCCTGAGTTTCGTCGGATGGTGCCCGGCGACCTGGACCGGGTCACGGCGATCGAGAAGCTGACGTTTCCCGATCCCTGGTCCAAAAGGTCGTTTGCGACCATGCTCCGGCAGACGCACATCTACGCGATTGTGGCCGAGGGCCCGGCAGGGACGCTGAGTGGCTACGCCATGTGCTCGCTGGTCGCCGACGAGGGTGAAATCCAGAACATTGCCGTGGTGGAAGGCGCCCGGGGGCAGGGGTTGGGGCGGGGCCTGCTGGCCGCTTTGCTCCGGTATCTCAAGGAAGGCGGGGCCGCGCGGGTTTACCTTGAAGTGCGCCGGTCCAACGAGGCGGCGATCGCCCTGTACCGGCGGGCCGGCTTCCAGCCGCTGGGGGTGCGGCCGTCCTATTACGCCCAACCCCGCGAGGACGCCCTCACCATGACCCTGGAACTTGGGTCACAGACGGCGGGAAAATGATGACGTAGTGCGTTAAATTGGTTGACAAAAGCCGTTGTCGTTTCTTAGGTTGGGGTCTGTCCATGGTCACCGTGCCGATCGCGAGGAGAGGGTTATGAGTCGCAGTCTGAACAAGGTCATGCTGATCGGGAATCTCGGTGCCGACCCCGAAGTCCGGACCATCCCCAACGGGTCCCGGGTGGCCCAGTTTTCGCTGGCCACCAGCCGCAGCTGGAACGCCGATTCCGGCCAGAAGCAGGAAAAGACGGAATGGCACCGCTGCGTGGTCTGGAATGCCCGCCGCGAGGGCACCGGCCTGGTCGAGGTGGTCGAGAAGTACCTGAAGAAGGGCGACAAGGTCTACATCGAGGGCAGCATCGAGTACCGTCAGTACGAAGACAAGAAAGACGGTGCGACCAAATACATCACCGAGATCAAGGTGCGCGATCTGGTCATGTTGTCGGGCAAGAGTGACGGCGGCATGGGCGGCGAAGGCGGGGGGCGGCGTTCTGCCGCCCCCGCGGCCGCCCCTGCAGGGAAGCAAGGCGGCAAGCCCAAGGAAGGGGAGCCGTTCGGCGACTATCCGGAGGCGCTTGATGAGGAGGACGACGATCTCCCGTTCTAGCCTGACGACCCTGGCCGCGCTGCTCGCGCTGGCCGCGCCGGCCCTCGGGGCCCAGGTATCAGCTCCCAACATCACGCGGCCCATCGAGGCCGCCCGGGGAGCCGCGGCGCAAACCAACCAGAACATCCAGGCGCAGCAGGCGCCGTCCGCCAGCATGGACTCCTCCGGTTCCGGGCGCCGCAGCGTCCAGCTGGGTACGCCCGGCACGGCTGAGGGCACGGCCCAGAGTGCCGGGACCCACATCGTCCAGCAAGGCGAAACGCTGTGGGCACTCGCGCAGCGGTACCTGGGCGATCCCATGCTCTGGCCCGAAATCTACCGGCTCAACACCAACGTCGTCGAGGATCCGCACTGGATCTATCCCGGCGAAGAGCTGCGCCTCAGCGCGCTTTCCGCGCCGGCCGACACCACCGTCGTGGTGCAGCAGAACCTGTCGGTCTCGCCCGGCCCCGACACCATGCGAGTCACGCCGGTTTCGGCTCCCCTCAACGGCCCGACCATCTTTTCGAACCCGAGCGCCCGCGTGCGCGGCGGCACCAGCGTAGAGCTGATGAACGCCCGCGCCTACCGCGCCGTGCGGCCGGGCGAATACTTCTCGTCGGGTTTCCTGACCGAGAACCAGCCCCTCAATACGGGCCACATCGACCGCACCTCGGCCGAGTTGCGTGACGTCGCTCGCACGCGCAACACCGCGAACATCTACGAGAACGTGACGCTGACCGCGCCCGAAGGCGTGGACGTCGCCCGCGGGGACCTGCTGCTGGCATTCAAGCGCGGCGATCAGGTGGGGAACTACGGCGAGATCATCATCCCGACGGGCCTGGTCCGGGCCGGCGAGGCGGCGGGAACCGGCAACAACCTGCTCAACGGGACCGTCATTGCGCTCTATGGCTCGCTCGAAGCGCACCAGGAGCTGCTCAAGGTCCAGCCGTTCGTCAACAACTCGAACCTGCGGGCCCTTCCGGTCGCGAGCGGGCTCGAGGGCACCGTGCTGCGGATGCGCGAGAATCGCAACGTGGCGCAAATGCAGGATGTCGTCTTCATCGACAAGGGCGCCAACGACGGCCTGCGCCTCGGCGATATCGTAAAGATCTTCGTCACCCGTCCCGACGCGGAGCACGGCGGTTCGCTCGAGCAGGACCAGGGCCGCGCGATCATCGTCAGCACGCGCTCCCGCACGGCCACGGCGATCATCGTGCAGCTCTATCGTGGCGACGTCGGATCGCAGTCGCAGTTTCGGCTCATCCGCCGTATGCCGTCCTAAGGCGCGGCGGGCGGCATCTGCCGGCTTCCGCCGCAGCGGCCGCCCCGCGCTTGCCCCAGCATGCTGGACCATCTCGCGCAGTTCCCGCCGTCGGCCGTCAGCCGTCAGCCGTCAGCATCCTGTTCGTCCATCTCGGAGGAGTAGCCGGGTGAATCGTCGTGTACTCGTGACCGGCGGGGCCGGTTTCATCGGATCGCATGTTGCCGACGCATTCCTGGCCGCGGGCTGGGACGTGACGGTGATGGACAATCTTGCGCGCGGCAAGGCCGAGCAGGCCCCGCGCGCCGCGGTGTTCAAGCGCTACGATGCCGGATCCGAAGAAGCGCGCGACCTGGTCGCCACTGGCGGGTTCGACGTCGTGTGCCATCTCGCGGCCCAGATCGATGTGCGCGTCTCGGTGGCCGACCCGATCCTCGACGCCGAGGAGAATCTGCTCGCGCTCCTGAACCTGCTCGAGGGCGCGCGCGTCGGCGGCGTCCGGCGCGTGGTGTTCTCGAGCTCCGGCGGCGTGGTCTACGGCGAGGGGACGCCGCCCCACCAGGAATCCAATCCCAAGCTGCCCATTTCGCCGTACGGGGTCACCAAGCTCGCGGCCGAGTTCTACCTGCACGTCTATCGCACGCTCTACAATATCGAAGCGTTCTGCCTGCGCTACTCGAACGTGTACGGTCCGCGCCAGGATCCGCACGGCGAAGCCGGCGTGGTCGCGATCTTCGGCAACCGCCTGCGCACGGCCCAACCCATCACGATCTTCGGCGACGGCAGCCAGACGCGCGACTACGTGTACGTGGGCGACGTCGCGCGCGCCAACTTGCTCGCCGGAACCGCCGCGGCGCCCGCGGCCGACGGCACCATCGACCCTTGGGGCGTGAACATCGGGACCAACACGGAGACATCGGTCACCGAGCTCGCTCGGGCGATGATGCGCGCCTCCGGTATCGAGGTGCCGATCAGCTATGCGGCCGCCCGGCAGGGCGAGCTCCAGCGCAGCTCGCTCCAGATCGGCAAGGCGGAAACGGTGCTGGGGTGGAAGCCCGAGGTGCACCTGGAAGAGGGACTGCGCCGGACCTACGATTGGATCGTGAAGGTGGGTGGGTGATGCAGGCTGGTCGCGCGGTCCCGACGTCGCCATGGGAGCTGGTGGCGACGGCCGGAACCGAGACGAAGATCGTACTCGTGGTGCTGGCGGTGTTCTCGCTGGTGTCGTGGTTCCTCATCATCTCCAAGGCCTGGCAGTTCAGCCGCCTCAAGCGGGGCGGGGCGTCGTTCTTCCGCGCCGTCGCCCATGCCACGCGGCTGGCCGAGGCGCGCCAAGCCGTCGGGATTCTGCCGCCAACGCCGTACACGCGGCTCTTCAACGAAGGCGTGACCTTCTACGGCGAGCTGGTGCCGGGCGGCGTGGATGCCGAGGCGCGCCAGGCGCCCAAGCTCACGCAGAGCCAGCTCGAGGCGTTGCGCATGGTGCTCGAGACGCAGGTCGATGCCGAGCACGACCAGCTCGGCAAGTGGATTCCCTGGCTTGCGACGTTCGGCAGCGTCAGCCCGCTGCTGGGCCTTCTTGGCACCGTCCTCGGCGTCATGAATGCGTTCATCGGCATCGCGACCAGCGGCGGCGGCAACCTTGCCGCGGTGGCGCCGGGCGTCGCCGAGGCGCTGGTGGCGACCGTCGCGGGCCTCGCCGTCGCGGTACCGTCGGTGATGGCGTACAACATCTTCACGGCCCGCCAGAACTTCATCGCCGCCGAGCTCGAGGGCTTTGCGCGCGAGATGATCGTCACGCTGGCCCGCGAGGGACGGCTGTAGGATGCGGCGGCGCGGGCGCACCCGGGCCCATCTCAACGCCGACATCAACGTGACGTCGCTGGTGGATGTCGCTTTCATCCTGCTCATCATCTTCATGATCGCGGCGCCCATGATGCAGGGCGGCGTCGAGGTGCGCCTGCCCGCGGCGGCGGCGCGCCCGCTGGAGACCAACGAGGGCATGGTCGTGACCGTTGACCGGCGGGGCCGGGTCTTCGTCGACCAGGCGTCGTTTGCCTATGCCGATTTCCGCGCCGGCTTCCGCGCCCTGGTGTCGCGCCGCAAGCCTACGGGCGTGTACCTGCGGGCCGACCGAGGCGCGCCGTACGGCGATGTGGTCCGGGTCCTCGCGGTCATTCGCGCGTCGGGCGTGCAGAACGTCGGGCTGGTGACGGAGCAGGAAGAGATTCCATGAAGACCTGGCAGAGCCGCGCGTCCGGCGATATCAACCGCGGGACCGGCATCGCGGGGACGGTCCTGCTGCATGGCATCGTCGTGGTGTCGGTGCTGATCGCTGGCCGGACGGCGGTCCGGGCCAGCACGTTGCCGGCCTATCGGGTCGAGCTCGTGGCGGCTCCGCGTTCCGGCGGCGACGTAGCCGCGGCGCAGCCCGCTGCCACGCAGCCCGCCGCGACTCCGCCGGCGCCGAAGCCGGCCGCGCCGACCTCCAGACCCGCGGCACGCGCGCCCGCACCCACGCCGGCCCCGGCACCCCCGCGGACGCCCGCGTCCACCGCGCCGGTTGCTCCTTCGCCATCCGCCAGCCGCACACCGCCGGCGGCCAACCCGCCCGCACCGCAGCCTGGCGCGCCCACGGCCAACACGAATGCGGCGCCCGGAACCGGTGCCGATCCGGCCACGATCAAGACCGAAGGAGTCGAATTCCCGTTTCCGGGGTATCTACGCAATCTCGTCGCCCAGGTATACCGGCGATGGCGTCCCCCGGCCGGCAATGCAGACCTCGAAGCGGAGATGCTCTTTTTCGTGCATCGCGATGGCTCGATGTCCGGGCTCCAGTTCGTGAAGCGGTCGGGGTCGTTCGCCTTCGACCTCGAGGCACAGGGCGCCGTCGAGGCGGCGTCCCGCGCCGGCGCGTTCGGTGCGCTGCCGTCGGGCTTCGGGCCCGACATGCTTCCGGTCTCTTTCTTCTTCAGCCCCAGGTCGCTGCGATGAAGGCTGCGTTGCTCATCGCGCTGCTCGCGTGTCCCAGGGCGCTGGCGGCGCAGGACACCACGCAGGCCGGCGTCCGCGTCGGCATCACCTACGCGCCGGGGACGCGGCCGAGCCTCGTGGTTCTGGGGCCGGGAGCGAGCGATTCACTGCATGCGATGCTTCAGCGCGACCTCGACCAGAGCGATCGGTTCGAGGTCACCGCGCGGCCGCCGGCGGCGGGCGCGCCGGATGCCGCGAGCCTGACGGCGATCGGCGTCGCCTACGGCGTCTTTCTCTCGCCGGCGATGGGTGGGCGCGTCACCGTCACGGTGGTGGACGCGCGGGCGGGCTCCGAGGTGATGCACGCCAACCTCGGCGTCGCGCCGCTGGCGCGTGGGAGCGTTCACGCCCTCGCGGATGAGATCGTGCGGGCCATCACGGGCCAGGCCGGTATCGCCAATTCCGCGCTCCTCTTCGTGCGCAACGGGCGTATCATGCGGGTGGATGCCGACGGCGCATCAGCCGACCAGCTGCGGACCGCCGGATTTCCGTCCTTGTCGCCGGCGTGGCATCCGGGCGGGCGGCGCTTTGCGTACACCGCCTATGTGCGCAGCGGGCAGCCGATCGTGGTGCAGGACTTCGCGGGGTCACGCCAGATGGTGCCGGGATCGGAAGACGGGCTGAACATCACGCCGTCGTTCTCCCCGGACGGCCGGAAGGTCGCTTTTGCGCATGGTACCGAAGCGGGGATGGATATCTATCTTTCAGATCTGGCCGGGGGCCCGCAGCGCCTGACCGCGGGACGCGGCGCCGACAATCTTTCGCCGGTCTGGAGTCCTGACGGCACGCGCATCGCCTTTGTCTCCAACCGGGCGCGCTCGCCCCAGCTCTACGTCATGAGCGCGGATGGCACCGGGCAGGAAGTCCTGGCGCGCTTCGACTTCGGTTCCACGGGGACGACCAGCGCGCCGAGCTGGTCGCCGGAAGGATCGCTGATCGCCTTCCACCGCGACGTTGGCGGTGTGCCGCAGGTGTTCGTGCTCGACGTGGGGGCACGCAGCGTCCGCCAGCTGACCGGGTCCTCGCGCAACGAGGATCCGGCGTGGGCGCCCGACGGACGGCACCTGGTGTTCGTGTCTTCGCGCAGTGGAACGCGCGAGTTGTGGGTCATGGACCTCGATACGGGACGACTCCGCCAGCTCACGCGCACCGGTGGCGCGCGGCTGCCGGCCTGGTCCCCCCGTCTTACATCCAGTGAGGGACTGTAATGAGTCGCCAAGTCGCCAAGTCGCCAAGACAAGTCGCCCAGTCGCCAGGACCAGTCGCCAAGTCGCCAAGTCGCCAAGTCGCGCGGCTACTGCTCCTGGCGGGTTCGACGCTCCTCGCGGCATGCCCGAAGACCGCCCCGCCGGTGACGCCGGCCGCGGACAGCACCGCCATCCGCGCCCGCGCCGATTCGCTCGCCCTGGCCGCCCGCCGGGACTCCGCGTCCGCCGCGGCCCGGGCCGACTCGCTGGCCCGCGCGCGCGCCGACTCGCTCGCCCGCTCGGCCGACGCGCACCGGGCCGATTCGGTGCGCGCGCAGATCCTGCGCGACAGCGCCGACGCCCTGGGCCGCGTGGCCTCGGGCCTCAACCGCGTGGATGACAGCATTCTCACCGCGACGGTGCGATTCGACCTCGACCAGTCGGACCTCTCGCCGCTCGCCCAGGGCCAGCTCGATTACAAGATCAACGTGCTCCGCGCCAACCCGCGCCTCGAGATCCAGATCGAAGGGCACTGCGACGAGCGCGGCCCCGACGAGTACAACCTCGCGCTCGGCAACCGGCGCGCCGCCGCGGTCAAGCGATACCTGGTCGGGCACGGGGTGACCGACACGCGCGTGACGATCACGTCGTTCGGTGAGGAACGCCCCGCCGATCCGCGGTCCACGGAAGATGCGTGGGCGGCCAACCGGCGCGCCGAGTTTCGCGTGACGCGGGCGGCCCGATGAGTGGGGAAGTGGGGAAGTGGGGACTCGCGCTTCCGCTCGCGCTCATGGTGAGCGCGAGCGGATGCGCGATGCGCAGCGATATCACGCGCTTGCAGCGCGAAGTCGAGCAGTCGCGCGCGACGTCGCGGGCGGCCGACTCCATCATCTCGTCGAACGTCGTGGCACTCAGCCGGTTGCTGCGGTCGATGTCGGATTCGCTCCAGGCCCAGCAACAGCTGCTCATCCAGTCGCGCGGCGACATGCGGGTGGAGATGTACAATATCCAGCAGCAGCTCGTCGCTATCCAGGAGCTGACGGGGCAGAGCCAGCAGCGGCTCTCCGAGCTGCGCTCGCAGCTCGAGGAGCGCTCCAGCCGGATCGGGCCTGACGCCACCGCGACGACGCCGGCGCCGGTGCCGAGCGGCGCGCCCGCAACGCCCGGCGCGTCGCCCGCCACGCCGCCCGCGTCCGCCGAGCCGGGCGCCGAGCAGTTGATGGACCTGTCGCTCCAGCAGCTGCGACGCGGCAGCCCGGGCACCGCGCGCGCGGGGCTGGCGGAGTTCCTGCGACGATTCCCCTCGCATCCGCGAACGGTTGACGCGCTCTTCTTCACCGGCGAGGCGTGGGCCGCCGAGCAGCAGGCCGACTCCGCCGCGGTGTCGTGGCGCGCGGTCGTCCAGCGTTTCCCGCAGTCGGCGCGCGCGCCGTCGGCGCTCTACAAGCTCGGCCTCCAGGCGCTGGCCGCGGGCCGGACCACCGAAGCGCGGGACGCCTTCACCCGGGTGGTCGGTACCTACCCCTCGTCGGAAGAAGCCGCGCTGGCGCGCGAGCGGCTGCGGTCGCTGCCGGCCCGATGACCGAGCCGGCCGCCTCCGAGCAGCCCCGCGGAGAGATGCCGTTCCTCGATCACCTCGAGGAGCTGCGCTGGCGCCTGCTGAAGAGCCTCATCGCGATCGCCGTGGGGGTCGTCGCCGGCTACATCCTCGCCACGAACTTCGACATGATTGCGCTGCTCAAGCGGCCGATCGATCCGTACCTCCCGCCCGGCACCAAGCAGCTGCTGTTCACGTCGCTGATGGATCCCTTCGTGCTGCAGCTCAAGATCGCCCTGGCGATCGGCGGTTCCCTCGCGCTGCCCGTGGTGATGTACCAGGCCTGGGCCTTCCTGCGTCCGGCGCTGTACCACAAGGAAGCGCGCATGGTGTTTCCCATGCTCTTCGCCAGCGTGCTGCTGTTCGCGATCGGCGCGGGGCTGGGGTTCTTCGTCGTCATGCCGCTGGCCATTCCGGTCATGCTGAAGTTCGCCACCGCGAGCCTGGCGCCGATCATCACGGCCAACTCCTACTTCGGCTTCACGCTCGCCGTGGTGCTGGCCTTCGGCGCCGTCTTTGAAGTGCCGCTGATCATGTTCCTGCTGATCTACATGCGGATCCTTTCGTCGGCGTTCCTGCGACGCCATCACCGCGCCTTCATCATGATCAACGCCATCGCCTCGTCCATCCTGACGCCGGGCGACCTGGTGATCATGACGCTGATCGTGATGGTGCCGGTCCAGTTGTTCTATGAGCTTGGCATCCTGATGGCGATCATCCTGGAGCGCCGCCGCGCGAAGGCCGAGGCGGCGGAGAACCGGAAGCACGACGGCGTGGCGGCGGCCGGGGCGGCGTGATGCGGGCCGACGGGCGGTACGGCAGTACGGCGGTACGGCGGTACGGCGGTACGGCGGTACGGCGGTACGTGGACGTGATTCGCCGGCTCGGCCAGATCGTCGCGCTGACGGTGTTCGTTACCGCCGTACCGCCGGTCCGCCGTACCGTCTTGGCGCAAGTCACCCGCACCGACACCTTGCGGATGCGCCGGCCGGGTGACTCGACGCGCACCCGTGCCGATTCGCTCGCCAACGATACGACCCGCGTCGGCCGTGGCCGGGGAACGCCGAAAACTCCCAGCCGGCAGTTTCCCGCCCCCGATTCGATCATCGAGGAGC
Organism: Gemmatimonadota bacterium; assembly: GCA_043735145.1. Lineage (GTDB taxonomy): Bacteria > Gemmatimonadota > Gemmatimonadetes > Gemmatimonadales > JACORV01 > DASXPG01. Next base: position 10,033 of record JAYTEN010000299.1, read on the forward strand.
TGCTGCGCCGCCGGGGATTCAAGGCCACCCGCTATGGCGCCGACTCGGTGCGACTGCTCGCCGAAGAAAAGGAAATCCGCCTCAACGGCCACGGCCTGATCACGCGCGACGGCTCGACCCTCGAGGCCGACACGATCCGCTATGTCGAAACGTCGTGCACCCTGGAAGCGCAGGGCGCGCCCCGGCTCTTCGACCCGTCGGGCGTGATGGTGGGGGAGGGGATGCGCTACGACGCCTGCAACCACGCGGGCATCGTCCAGAACGCCAGCACCGAGATGGTCCAGGGCGGCGGGACCTGGTTCATGCACGGCGACATCGCCATCGACAACCAGGAAGACCGCATCTACGGAGCCCACGCGACGGTCACCAGCTGTGACCTCGTCGATCCGCACTATCACTTCGCCGTGCGCGAAGTGAAGTGGGTAAGCAAGCGGCTGATGGTCTCGCGCCCCGCGGTGCTGTACGTCGCCGATGTGCCGGTCGCGTGGCTGCCGTTCGTCTTCCAGGACACGCGCCGCGGCCGCCGCTCGGGCATCCTCGCGCCGCAGTTCGGCATCAACGACATCGTGCGCTTCAATCCCGGCTATACGCGCCACGTCTCGAATGTCGGCTACTACTGGGCGATCAGCGACTTTGCCGACGCGCAGGCCTCGCTCGACTGGTATGCCGAGCGTTTCACGTCCATCAACGGGCGGCTGCGCTACCGCTGGCTCAACCGGTTCATGGCGGGCGGCATTGCCTTCCAGGAGATGCACGAGAACGGCGGCACCACGTCGCGGCGCGTCTCCTGGAGCCACAGCCAGCAGTTCTCGCTGGCCAGCTCGCTGACGGCGAACCTCGACTACGCCACCAGCTCGCGCATCATCTCGCGCAACGCCGTCGACCCGATCCTCGCCATCGGCACCATCGACAGCCGGCTGAACTACCAGCGCCGGTTCAGCTTCGGGCAGCTGAACGTGGGCGGGAGCCGCACCCAGTCGCTCGACCGGCCGCAGGTGTCGGCGACCTTCCCGACCGTGGCGTTCACGCCGAATCCGATCGCCCTCTCGCACGCGATCACCTGGTCGCCCGGCCTGTCGTTCACCAACAGTCTCCAGCAGAGCTCGGGATCGGCCGTCGCCGTCGCGGTGGGGCCCGGCCGCTTCGACAGCGTGCGCGCCGACAGCCGCGCCACCAACATCAACCTGTCGAGCCCGATCCGCATCGGGAGCTGGAACATCTCGAACTCGGTGACGATCACCGACAACTGGACCAACCAGCGCAATACCCGCGTCTTCACCGATCCGTCCGACTCGACCATCAAGATCAGCCGCACGTCCAGTGAAAGCTTCCAGACCGGCATCGACTGGAGCACCGGCGTCGGACTCCCGGTGCTGTTTCAGGGGACGTGGAATTTCCAGCCCAGCATCAACATGGTGAACACGGCGTCCGGCCCGTACGCGCTCCGCAACAGTTATACCGGCGGGCGCTACGTGGCGCAGAACAAGCGCTTCCAGTTCTCGGCCTCGGTCTCGCCGACGCTGTTCGGGCTCTTTCCGGGCTTCGGTCCGATTGCGCGCATCCGGCACGCGGTGTCACCCAGCGTGTCGTGGGCCTATGCCCCCGCCGCGGCGATTCCGCTCGACTATGCGCTCGCCATCGGCAACGGCGTGCGGCCGGCGACGCTCACCCAGCCGGCGCGGCAGTCGGTGTCGCTCGGGCTCTCGCAGAACTTCGAGGCCAAGCTCCGCCCGCGGGCCAGCCCCGCGAGCGCGGCGGCCGCGGCGGCCGCCGCGGCCAGCGCATCGGCCCGACGCGCGGCCGGCGATTCGACCGACGCGGCGCCGCCGCCCGATGTGCCCGGCGGCGGGCCCTACTCGCCCAGCGCCGACGCGCCCGACGCGGCGACCGAACCCGAAGGCACCAAGATCAAGCTGCTCTCGCTCCAGTCGGACGCCATCAGTTACGACTTCGAGCAGGCCCGGCTCCCCGGGCGCACCGGCTGGACGACCCAGACGTGGGGGAATACGGTGAGCTCGGACCTGATCCGGGGATTCTCGCTGCGGTTCGCGCATGACCTCTGGGCGGGACCGGTGGGCTACGACACGACGCGCTTTTCGCCCCTGCTGACCAGCATGACCTTCGGCTTCTCGCTCGGCGCCAACACGCTGAATCTCTTCCGCCGCATCCTCGGACTCAACGCCCGGTCGATCGGCCCGCAGCGCGCCGACACCGCCACGTCGGGGCCCTCGCCGACCAACCCCGGCGGACAGTTCACCAATGCCTTCCAGCAGGGGCCGCTGGCGACGCAATACACGCGCGTGGATCGGTTGAGTCCGGCGCGCGGCGGGCAGCCCTTCCAGGCGCAGTTCAACTACAGCCTGCAGCGCAGCCGTTCCGTCGGCACGGCGGCCTCCACGCTGCCGGGCACGATCACCACGCCGACATCCACGACGGCCAATTCGATGCTCAGCGGGAGCGTGCAGTTCTCCCCGACGCCCCACTGGACCGTGTCGTGGCAGTCGTCATACAACTTCACGCAGCATCAGTTCGCCGATCACGTGGTGCGCCTGGACCGCGACCTGCACGACTGGCGGGCCAGCTTCACCTTCGTGAAGAGCCCGAACGGCAACTTCCTCTTCAACTTCTTCCTGCAATTGATCGACGAGCCGGATCTGAAGTTCGGGTATGATCAGCGGAACGTGAAATAGGAATCTGGAATCTGGAGTCTGGACGACTCCGGCGAGCCAGTTGTCCTCAAGAGTGGACACAGTCCAGTCCAGATTCCAGACTCCAGATTCCATCCAACACTTTCATTCATAACAGGTTACAGTCATCAGTCCGCAGCGGCACGCCCCCTGCTTTATGGTGGGTCGCAGGCCCATTCCACCACGGAGCGAGGGATATGCGCAGGGTGATCGCAAAGTCCGCTGTCGTGCTGTCGGCCTTCCTCCTGGCCGCCTGCACCGACTATGTGACCGACACGGGCAACACGCCGAACGCGCCCACGGGACTCAGCTACGAGCTGCAGCCCTCGGGCGATCCGCTGGCGCCCTCGGGGATCATCCTGCGCTGGACCGCGAGCGCGAATCCCAACCTCGCCGTCTACAACGTCTATTCGCGGGCGACGCAGAGCGCGGCCTTCGACCTGCGCGGGTCGACCACGTCGCCGAGCTTCCACGACGATGGCCCGCCCGACCTCGAGTACTACGTGACGGCCGAGGGCACCAACAAGCAGGAGTCGGATCCGTCGACGAGCATCGTGGTCAACGAGATGCTGCGCCTGCCGGCGCCGGCCTCGATCACCAGCATCTCGCTCAACAACGCGATCCACCTGAGCTGGGCCGACAACGCCTTCCAGTCGGACCCCGCGGGCTTCTGGCATTATCGCGTGTACAGCGCGTCGTACAACCTGGACAACAACACCTGCGGCGCGAACTGGACGCTCGAGGGCACGACCGTGTCGCCCGCCTTCCTGTCGAGCGCGCTGCCTAACGG
>JAYTEN010000300.1:0-1588 GCA_043735145.1 Gemmatimonadota bacterium
CGACCCTGCGCGCGCCGATCGCGGGGGTGGTCACCCGCATGGACGCCGTGCTGAGCCAGCCGGTGGACGTGAACCAGTCGCTGGTCCAGGTCGTGGATCCCGACGCGCTCGACATCGTCTTCTCCGTGTCCCCCGAGGCCGCCGCCAGCGTGCACCTCGGCGCAACGGTCATCATCCGCGCGGGCGAGGGGATCGCCGGCGATTCCCTCGGCACCGGGCGGGTCACGGGCGTGGCCGCGGCCGTGGATTCGGTGTCGCGCGGCGTGCTGGTGCGCGCCGAGCTCGCGCATCCGGCCCGCGCGCTGCGCGTCGGCGAGACGGTGGTGGGGCGTATCACCACCGGTGTGCATCCCCGCGCGATCACGATTCCCGCCGAGGCGCTGGTCCCCGAGGGCGAGGATCACCGGGTCTTCGTCGTGCAGAACGGCTTGGCGCGGGCGCGCGCGGTGAAGCTCGGTGGGCGGGCCGACTCGCTGGTCGAGATTCGTGAAGGCATCGCCGCCGGCGATACGGTGGTGACCTACGGGGCCTACGGCCTCGAGGATAGCGTGAAGGTCGTGCGCAAACCGTGAGCAGGGGCAGCCTGCTCGCCCGGCACCGCCGGTTCGTCTACCTCGCCATCGCGCTCACCAGCGCGGCGGGGATCGTGGCCGCCACCCGGCTGCCGTCGGCCATCTATCCCGAGCTGAGCTTCCCGCGCATCGCCATCGTCGCCGAAGGCTCGGCGCTGGGCGCGCGGCAGATCATCTTCAGCGTCGCCCGGCCGCTCGAGGAGGCGGTGAGCATTGTCCCCGGGGTGCGGCGGGTGAAGACCCGCTCCATCCGCGGCGCGGTGGAGATGGCCGTCACCTTTGCGCCGAGCACCGACATGGTGCTCGCGCTTCAGCTGGTGCAGGCGCGGGTCAACCAGGTGCGCGGCGACCTCCCGTCCGAGCTCGACATTCAGATCGAGCGCCTGACGCCGTCAATTTTCCCGATCCTGTCGTACAATATCGAGGGTGGCGATCCGGCGACGCTCTACGACATCGCGCGGTACCAGATCAAGCCCCTGGTGTCGCGGGTGCCGGGCGTGGGCCGTGTGGACGTGCAGGGGCAGGACGTGCGCGAGATCGAGGTCATCGCCGACCCCGCGAAGCTCGCGGGGCGGGGCCTCACCTACGACGACGTCGCCACCGCGATCCGCCAGTCGATCCTGCCGGCAGCGGTGGGGCGGGTGAGCCGCGATTACCGCCAGTACCTCGTCGTCATGGACCAGGAGGCCCATACCGCGGAGGACGTCGGCGCCGTGACGCTGGCGCCCGGCGTCCGGGTGCGCGACGTGGCCACGGTGCAGCTGGGCAGCGAAGACCGGGTGCGGCTGATCGTCGGGGACGGCCGTCCGGCGGCATCCATGCTCATCACCCGCCAGATCGGCGGCAATACGCTCGACATCGCCGACAGCGTCGCCGTGATCGCCGCGAACCTGGCGCACACCCTGCCGCCGGGGGTGACGATAAAGCCGCTATACGACCAGGCATCGCTGGTGCGCGAAGCGGTGAGCTCGGTGCGCGACGCGATGCTGATCGGCGCGGCGCTCGCCGTGGTCATC